>JBLHGU010000007.1:0-61461 GCA_047615875.1 Parasphingorhabdus sp. | reverse complement strand
AAGTGATTGACAATGCAAAGCTTGAACCAGCTCTCGGTGGGCTGATTGGTGTACAGCGCTTTCAGTTCGAGCGTAGTGGTTACTTCTGTAGTGACCTTGACTACTCAGAGCAAACACCGGTTTTCAACCGCACTGTTACACTACGAGACTCCTGGGCTAAGAAACGATAAGTCATTATGAAAAAGCGCGAAGGAGACAGCTGGCTACCAGCTGATGAGTTTGGTCAGTCACTTACTGGTGCCTGTATTAATTTACTGGTTGCTGATATAGATAGCTCTCTAAAGTTTCAGCGCGATGTGCTTGCTGCCCATGTCGAGTACTGCGATGCAGATTTCGCCTTAATGTCAGCCTACGGTATGCGTTGGATGTTGCATGCTGATCATACCTATCAGGACCACCCAATGCATGGAATTGCAACACAACTGGATGGTCGTGGCGGTGCGATAGAATTAAGGTTGTATAACACCGATCCAGACTCGCTTGAAAAAGCGGCAAGGGAACGCGGATATACGATACTACAGGGTTGCCAGGACAAACCCCATGGCTTGCGCGAATGCTATCTGCTAGATAACGATGGTTTTATCTGGGTTCCTGGTAGAAAATTACCCCTCTCTGAATAATTTGCCTTTTTTACCACTTTCACTTTTTTCAGTCTCGGCGATATTTATGCAAGACAAACAAATCATGTCAAATCATACTCTACGTAAAACATTACGAGTGCAATGGTCTTCAATTCACGGTCGTGGCCTGTTCGCCCGGGACAATATTCGCAAAGGCACTTACGTCGGTACCTACGATGGGCCTGCCACACAAAAAAATGGCACCTATGTGTTATGGGTAAAAAACGAAAGAGGTAATTGGCGGGGTCGCGATGGAAAGAATATGCTGCGCTATCTTAATCATAATACTAAACCAAATGCCGAATTTGATGGCCACGACCTGTTTTCAATTAAATTGATCAAAGCCGGTCAGGAAATAACTTTTGACTATGGTGAAGAGCCCGCCTAATTGAAAAAGCTGGCTAAAGGTTGCGCTTCCCCAATGAAATTTCCCTGTAGGTAATTCACCCCCATCCCTGTTAACAAATCAAAGGCCTGCTGAGTTTCAACATGTTCCGCAACAGTTACCTTGTCGATTCGATGGGCTAGCCTGACTATTGAATCCACAATCGCCAGTTTAATCTCATCATGTTCCATGTTCCGAATCAGACTACCGTCTATTTTCAAAATATCTGCAGGAAATTGTTTTAGATAAGAGTAGGACGACAGACCACTGCCAAAATCATCCAGCGCCACGTGGCAACCCAATTTGCGAACGGTAGTAATGAAATCCGTAGCATTGGCTACATTGCTAATTGCCGCAGTCTCTGTTATCTCAAAACAAACACGATCTGCCGGAATCTTATAACGTTGCATTTGTTCCAGCACATCATTGAAAAATGTTTGCTGTCCTAATGATTGGCCAGACACGTTGATGGCGATTCTGAAGCCGGTTTGCTGATCGTTAAAGCCAAATTTAGATAGCTGTAAAAAACTGTTCTTAATTACCCAGGCATCCAGGCGATGGCCAAAACGAAATTCCTCGATTGTTGATATCAATTGATGATTAGATAAATAGCCACCGTTTGGTTTCTTAACTCTAATCAGTAACTCAATAATTTCCTGCTGCTGAGACCTCAGATTATTGGGTATAATTTTTTGGGCAAAAAACTCCAGCTTATCTGTATCCAGTATTTGCTGGATCTGACTAGCCCACTTGAAGTCACCGGATTTTTGCAAGACGCTTTCTGCTTGCTTTTTAAAATGTCGAACACAATTCCCGCCATCTCCTTTAGCCTGGTAGCACGCGGTATCTGCGCTAACCAATAGTTCGGCAACACTGGTGGTAGCGGAATCAAATTGAACTAGCCCAATGCTAACAGTTGCTCCAATGTTTTCGTCTTCCTTGGTAACCCGAAACGACTCGATACTTGTCCGAATACGTTCAGCTACCTGTCGCGCGTCCGTCTCGTCAACTGTGGTTAAAATAATGGAAAACTCATCGCCACCGAGCCTGGCAACCAGATCGGAAGGACCCACCAGCGCACTCAGCTTACGACCAAGTTCACAAATGAATAGATCACCAAACACATGCCCGTAGGAGTCATTGATTATTCGAAACTGATCTATATCTAAATACAACAAGGCCCCGCAATATTTCTCGGTCGACTCATCAGTCTGACTGGACTCCAACAACCGCTCCAGAGATCGGGTCAACTCCAGACGGTTCAACAAACCGGTTAGTTCATCATGCCCCCTGAGATACTCCAATCGAGCAGCAAGTTGATGTGATTCGGTAATATCTTCACCAACTAGAATCACTGCAAGATTGCCGGCTACATATTCCTGAGTACGACCTGTAAATCGCAGCCACAGATGCCCACCCGAATGGTTAACCATCATCAGCTCCTGGCGAACGATACTACCTGTAGCATTGGCTAAATTGACTAAATATTCCTTTAGCCGGTTGTGGTGACTGGGATGAAAATACTCCAGAACTGCCCTTTCACTAAACGCCTCGACATTTTCGCCCAGAAAATTTGCGCCATATTGATTGATCGAAACAAGATTGACGTCCTGGTCGAGGGTCATAAAGACAGCCGGCGTATCGTTATATAGCATAGCAAATCGACTCTCGCTCGCACTCAGTTCTTCAATGCTGCTAGACAACATGTCACTCTTCTCAACTAGTTGTTGGGTGCTACTTTTTACCTTTAGCTCCAGAGTCTCGCGCATTTCCTGGATCTGATCGGCCAGATGCTTTCGTTGTACGTGCGTATTTAGCCTGGCTAACAGAATATCGAAATTTATTGGCTTAGAAATAAAATCAGTAGCGCCCATCTGAAGGCTCGACAACATATCTGTCAAAGAGTCCTTAACGGTGAGCATAATCACTGGCAATTCAATTTCAGTCCAGTGTTGCCGAATTTGCTGCAGAGTGGAAATTCCGTCCATCTCCGGCATCACTATATCAAGCAAAACCAGGTCCGGGCTTCCGGATTTGATCAAGTCTATTGCAGATAGTCCATCAGACGCCTCCACAACTCTATAACCAGCGTCCTCAAGAACCGAACGCACGATGGTTCGAGTGGTTGGTCGATCATCCACGACCAGAATTTCTGACCTGGCAATCTCGACGGTTTTCAAACCGATAAAATTTACATTATTCAAGCCGAATTTATCTCATTGTCCGCAGCTTCATTCCGTTTGTAAACTGACTCCTGTTTTTCATCATGCCGTTCAATACTTCTGGTCGCATCAATAGCCACGATTTTTTTGAGAGCGAATAAGGTATCGCATCTTATTTAAATCGGGCTCATCCAGATCCATGGCTGTATCTATCCAAACATCGACAGCATCAATTAGTGTTTGCCGAGAAACTTGATCAGTTGCTCGAATCACTCGCCTCAAGCCGCCAATTGCTTTTTGTTGGTGGCGTTGTTTACGAATATAACGAACAACAGCATTCTCACCTTCCCCAGGTTCAGCCAGTATATCAACAATCCCAAGATCGTGTAATTCTTCCGCGCTGTACATACGACCACTTAAAATAAATTTTTCCGCCTGACACTCTGACATACGACGCCTCAAAAAGTGGTATGCTCCCATACCGGGGAATAAGTTAAACAATACTTCTGGCAGCCCCATTGTCACCTGTCTTTCGGCAACAATTATTTGCGCAGAAAGCGCGGCTTCCATACCTCCGCCCATGGCATTCCCCTTTACTAATGCAATAGTTGTAGTCGGAAACCCCAATGCGGTCGAATTATGATAAACCAGATCAACACAACTGTGCGCGTAGTCTGCCAACGCTTTTCTATCGCCACTTGTAATCAGATCATGGAAATAAGAAAGATCCCCACCAAGGTTAAAAATTCCAGGTATATCTGATGTTAACACCTGGTATTCTGGAACAGAATTTTTACAATTATTTACATTAACTTGCATCCGATTCGCATAGTCAGTCTGGAATGTTCGTAATTCTGAAATAACCTCTGGGGTAAATTTTGCGGGACAATCGCTTTTTAATCGCCACCAATGAGTTTTTATACTTTCATCGAAAAAAGACTGGAAATACTTCCATTGCGATTTCTCATCACGACTAACGGCTGTTTTTATACGATGAACGGTTTTGTCTTCTCTTACACGACTGACTGATGGGGATAAACCACTATCTTGCTTGGCGACTAACATGTCTCTACTCCTGAAGTTATTAGCAAATTACTCGGCAGATCGTTTTTAATCAGATAATGACCTGATCAAAATCAGCACTTTACTCCCAAGCCCAAACAATTATTTGATTCGCTAGAAAATACGATAATCTAATTGGTGGTTTTGAGTTAATTCTACTATTATTACCCCACAGTTTGGGTGCTGCGCCAACACAACAGTAATATTATGACAACAAGTTGGAGGAGAATTGGTTAGTGGAAAAATTTGATATTGCCAATGCAAATCAAAAGCAGGTGCGTAAACATATTTATCAGGTGATATCCGAGGTTTCAGGAATAGATATAGAAAACCTTTCTCTGAACATGCTGATTGAAGACGATATTGCGCCAAATTCTATTGATCGAATAACCTTATTTATGGCCCTGGAAGATGAGTTCTCCGAATCCATCCCGGAGGAGGAAGTTCGTGGATTCCATACCCTGGGCGAATTAATCGAATACGTGGAAGCAAAGATTAGGCTAATAAATAGAAACTGATTATATAAAGTAAGTTTACAAACCATCCTCCAACAGAAATTCTTTATTAGTTTACAAGGTTAGGGGACTAAATGCTGGGTGAGGAACTCGGCTAACGGTGGGAAAATGGTAGACGTGGTGGTCACTGGCATTGGAATGATATGTGCGTTAGGCGCAGATACCTCTACGATCTGGAAAAGCCTGCTTGATGGCGACAGTAACAAAGCGCCTATACCTGCCCATTGGCGAGAATATTCAGACTACCAATCTCAAATTTGGGCACCGCTGCCCGAAATTGACTATACCAGGTGGAATTTCAACCGTTTAGAACCTATGCGTTCGGATCAAGTGAGCATGATAGCGGCGGCCTGCTGCCATCAAGCCCTCGATCAGGCTGGGCTAAATCCGGTTCCTAAAGACTCCAAAGGTCAGCGTTTTTCAGTCGATGGGACTACAGCTAAACGTAGAGGGGTTTTTATGGGTACGGGTGTCGGAGGGATTAATACCAGCCTTGATAGCCATCTTTATCAAGCAACCCGCCACATCAACTCACAACTAAAGACTCATTTAGACGATTTACCCAATACAAAAGAACGTGAGCAGTTAAATTCAACTCTGGAGAGGCTGAAAATATCTCGGCGATTTAACCCCCTGGCCGTTACCATGCTGATGCCCAACGCAGTCTCAGCTATGCCGGCTATTCGTTTCGGCTTCAGCGGTCCCTGTAAAACCTATACTTCTGCCTGCGCATCCGGCACGGTGGCTATTGGCGAGGCCTTTCGGGCGGTAAAAAATGGCTCTATTGATATGGCTCTTTGTGGTGGTGCAGAATATCTTTATGACGAATATGGTTCAATTTTTCGTAGCTATGATATCACCGGGGCGCTAACGAAGGCATCTTCACCCGATGAATACTGCGGCGGCTTTGATGAAAGCCGTAGTGGCTTTCTATTTAGTCAGGGTGGAGGGGCCGCTCTGATAATAGAATCGCTGGATTCTGCTTTCTCTCGCGGCGCCACTCCGTTGGCGAAAATTACCGCCTTCGAGGAAACCTTTGATGCCCATAATATGATCGCGATGGACCCTACTGGGAGGCAAATTAGAGATATGCTAAACACCGCACTAGATTCTGCCACTTTAACTGCAAACGATATTGACTACATAAATGCTCATGGGACTGGCACAACACAAAATGACGCAATAGAAGCCGAGATAGTTCAGGAACTGTTCCCACCTCGGCCGTGGATCAATTCAAGCAAAAGCTTGATGGGCCATACTATTGGCGCGAGCGGCGCGCTTGAGGCTGCGGTAACTGTTCTATCGATTCACAATAGCCAAATACATCCTTGTGGAAATTTAACTGATCCAATGCCAGGTTTAAATTTACCTTTAGTTCGTCAAAAAACTGAAATCCGACATGCCATTTCTCAATCGTTTGCTTTCGGCGGACATAACAGTTGCTTGCTTTTCGAGCAGATAAAAAACTGAACAGGTTGACAAATACGCCTTTAGAAAGTAAATGTTTGACTGAATAAGCAATTGAATATAAACAAGATATCAAAGAAAGGCAGGCGCTACTAGGAAACAGAACGCCTTTTAGAATCACCTCTAATAATTCCATGACGGGAACGAAAACGATTAAAAAATAAGCAAATGAGTAGCGTTAACACAAAACTTAAGGCTCGCAGGCGCCTGGCAAAGAAGATCAATCCATCCGAACTGGAACAGTCAGTCATTCGCCTGGGATTAGGCGGAGTCATTCTGCTCTTTTTGGTGGCTCGTGGGCTTACCGATCAAGTTCAGGACATTTTCTACGCGAGTCTGTTTGTGCTCGGGTCTACATTCTTCCTAATCTATATCGTCGCATCGCCTGCTGTACTCCCCGCCCGCCGTATAGCAAGTTCTGCATTCGATATGGCATTTATCACCTATTCAATGAACATCAGTGGCGAACAAGGGGCCTGGATTTTTTTCGCGTATATTTTTGTCACATTGGGAAATGGCTTCCGTTTTGGCAATTTCTATATGTTTACTGCCATGGCGTTCGGCTTTGTAGGCTTTTTCATTCTCGCTACGGTCAGTGAATTTTGGCATTCCCATGTCGAGTTTTCTATTGGTGTCGGTTTGGCTCTGACGGTCATCCCACTATACTCCGCCACACTTATAAAGCGATTAGCTGAAGCTCGAGAACGCGCAGAACAAGCTAATCAGGCCAAGAGCAATTTTGTTGCCAATATGAGCCACGAGATTCGAACGCCACTAAACGGCGTTATCGGTCTTAGTAAAATACTCGGCACCACTCGCCTTGATAGAGAACAAAAAGAACTGGTTGAGACGATTCTTACCTCGGCCAACTCCTTGTTGTATCTGGTGAATGATATTCTGGATTTTTCCAAAATTGAGGCCGGTAAAGCCCTTAGTGAACAACGTGAGTTCAATCTGTCCAGCGCAGTGAATACGACTATTCAGATGTTGCAACAGCAAGCAGCAGATAAGGAAATTGCTCTGCAAGCTTTCATAGATCCTGAAATTCCAGATTATCTCCATGGTGATGATCAGCATATACGGCAAGCGCTACTTAATTTGATAGGCAATGCGGTCAAATTTACCAATATCGGGCAGGTAGAGGTTCGCTTAAATTTGAAGGACTCAGATGAGCAGAGAGTCTTTGTTCGATTTGAGATAATTGATACCGGAATTGGTATTTCATATAGCGACCAGTCACGAATATTTGAGAGTTTTCAGCAAGTTGATAGTTCCTTAACCGGGAAACATGAAGGAACTGGACTCGGTGTTACTATTAGTAAACAGTTGATCGAATTGATGGGTGGTGAACTAAAGCTGCAAAGCACCCCTGGGCAAGGTTCAAGATTTTGGTTTATATTAGCCTTTGATCGATGCGAAGAAGGGGTTCTTCCCGTTGAAAACACCCAGAGCGCCAATGTAGTAGCCATTCGAGGTGGTGTATCAGTCACTCCAGAAAGTGGCTACAGTTGCAAAATACTGGTTGCCGAAGACAACGCGGTTAATCGAAAGGTTACCTCAATGATTCTGGAAAACGCTGGACATCAGGTTGACATGGTAGCTAATGGAGCCCAAGCACTAGAGGCTCTTGAGATCAGGCACTATGATCTAGTAGTCATAGACATGCAAATGCCTGTAATGGGTGGACTTGAAGCGATCAAGATGTATCGAATGGCCCATCACGCACGCACACCGAAGCTGCCATTTTTGGTTCTAACAGCTAACGCCACAATCGAAGCTAAGCGCATGAGTGAAGAGGCCGGGGCTGACAGCTATCTAACAAAGCCAGTTGATTCAAAACAACTACTCCATCATGTTGCAGCACTGACGCACATACACGAGAAGAATCTACATCAGGAGCGGAGCCGTCAGGATAGTAGCCTGGATAATTTTGATCAGTCTGTACTACTTGAGCTCGACGCGATAAAAAACAAACCTGGACTTCTAGTTGAAATTTTAAATTTATTTTATGCCGACGCTAAGGAGATGCAAGATGCGCTTCAAGTTGACCTCGATAACAAGAACATCCACGATTTCAAGAACCATGCGCATGCGTTAAAAGGCAGCGCTGCTAATGTTGGTGCAAACCGCATTGCACAAAGATGTAATTTGGCCAGTGCTTTAACTCCAGGCAATATAGCAATTGAAGGGGAAAATATGCTTTTTGAACTTCAGATTGAAATGGACGAGTTCATTCGCATCAGTCAAATTGTCGCGAAAGAGTTAGAACATCGCGGTTAGAACTTACGCCAGCCTAGTCTCTCAACACTAACGTTTCAATTTCATCGGGGTGGATATTGTCTTCATTAAAAACTCTGCCTGCCACACTAACGCCGGCGGTGATCACCGTATCGGCATCACCAGAAACTAACGGATGCCACCACGGCAGGTCTCCGCCCTCGTCGAGAATGCGGTAAGCGCAGGTTTCCGGCAACCAGGAGTAGTTTTTTGTTTCCAGATGACGAATGGACATACAACCAGGAACTTTCTTGAACCGCTGCGCGTAATTTGTACAGCGGCAAGTCGCTGTATCTAACAAGCGGCAACTAGCTACGGTGGTTAAAATACTGCCATCTTTCGGACTCTCAAATCTGACCAGACAACAACGTCCACACCCATCGCAAAGTGACTCCCATTGCTCATCGGTCAGGTCCAACAAGCTACAATCTTCCCAAAACTCTGTTGACATAATTTCCTCGTGCAACCTGATTAAACCTTTATTAGCCAGGCCTAGTCAGTGGGCCCGCAACGCATAGGAAACCTGGTCACGGCTGCCAGGTTGAATTGTAGCTGAAATACACACCGGAAATAGGCGTTAACTAGTATATTCAGTTACATTTATAACACTTCTACTACTTGACCAATATCGCCTCCGCGCTATGATTCACGCCCACTATTACCTCTGGAGAATTTGATGGAATATTTATTCGAGTACGGCTTATTCCTGGCAAAAACAATAACAATTGTGGTTGGTATTCTATTTGTGGCAGGTTCTGTCATATCACTATCAATGCGTAACCGAGGTGGTGGTAAAGAAGAAATCGAAATCACCAGACTGAATGAAAAATTCGATCATATGAGTCACGCACTGGTAGGCTCATTGTTATCCAAAGCCGAATTAAAGAAGCAAAAGAAGGCCGACAAAAAAGAAAAAAAGAAAACTGACAAGGAACCAACTACCGAGCATAAGCGAGTATTCGTCATTGAGTTTGACGGAGATATTAGAGGCACTCATGTAGAGTCCTTACGCGAAGAGATAACCGCAGTTCTCACAGTTGCAAGAGATTCTGACGAGGTGGTAGTTAAAGTTGAAAGTCCTGGTGGCATGGTACATGCCTATGGATTAGCGGCATCACAGCTTGCTCGCGTTAAAACTCAGAAGATACCGTTAACCATATGTGTGGATAAAGTAGCTGCTAGTGGAGGCTATCTAATGGCCTGTGTAGCAGACAAAATACTTGCTGCACCGTTTTCCATAATCGGTTCCATTGGCGTAGTCACTCAGATTCCAAACTTTAGCAAAATTCTTAAAAAGAATGATATTGAGTATGAGCAAATAACCGCAGGAGAGTACAAACGTACCCTGACCATGTTCGGTGAAAATACCCAGAAAGGTCGAGAAAAGTTGCAGCAAGAAGTGGAAGAAACCCACGGCATGTTCAAAGATTTTGTAAGCAGTTATAGACCAGATATGGACATGAATGTAGTCGCAACCGGAGAACACTGGTTAGGTAGCCGGGCAATGGAATTAGGATTGGTAGATGAAATCCTGACCAGCGATGACTATTTGCTTGAATCCAGTAAAACCGCTGACGTTCTGCGGGTGGAATTCAAGCCAAAACAGAAGTTAATGGACAAAATTTCCTCGGCAATGGGCAGAATGTACACCTCGTTCTCTGCACAAAAATCTATTGAATCTCCATCACAGTATTTTGTTTAAGCCATGATTTATTCATACGAAGGAATATCCCCAACGATTTCTCCTGACGCCTTTATCACCGACGAAGCTACGGTGATCGGCAATGCGACAATTCACTCAGGTGCCAGTGTGTGGTTTGGTAGCGTCATTCGTGCTGATAATGATTTGGTCCAGATCGGCAAGAACAGCAACATACAGGATGGCAGCGTAATTCACACTGACCCGGGTTTTCAGGTCCTCATTGGAGAATCCGTAACGATTGGTCATCGCGTCGTTCTGCATGGCTGCGAAATTAATTCATGCTCGCTGATTGGTATAAATAGCGTTGTATTAAACGGTGCAAGAGTCGGCTCGCACTGTCTGATTGGTGCTAACAGCATGATAACCAGCAATAAAGTAATACCCGATCGCTCTCTGGTTATGGGATCACCGGCGAAGGTTATACGCGAACTTACGGATGACGAATGCGCCGAGATCGAGCAGGCTGCGCGAATTTACTGTCAGAAAGTAGCGAGTTACAGAGCCACGTTAAGGGCAGTTGAAAGCGAGAGTTGAGTCTTGACAGACCCAAATTTTTGTCCCAATCCTGACAGCGCCAATCTGTGGTGTAAGAAAAGACGCCAGCAAGGTAAAACCATTGGCCTGGTTCCAACGATGGGAGCTCTTCACGATGGCCATCTGACTTTGGTCGACAAGGCTGTCAGCGATAATGAACTGTGTGTTGTGAGCATTTTCGTTAATCCGCTGCAATTTAGCCAACCAGAAGATTTCAATATTTACCCCCGAGATATTCAGCAGGATATTCGATTATTGGCAACTCGGGGTTGTCACATGGTATTAACAGGCACTCTTGCAGAATTCTTCCCGGCTGTCGCTAATCTGGAAAACATCAAAATGCTCGAGCCAGGCCCCTATGCAGCCGGACTGGAAGGCCTCTATCGGCCTGGACACTTCGCTGGTGTCAAAACTATTGTAGATCGGCTTTTTGCCACAGTTCATCCAGATAAGGCTTATTTCGGCGAGAAAGATTTCCAACAAACACTAGTAATTCAAGATCTAGCTGAACAATCTGGATTTCCAGATATTCAAGTTTGCGCTACTCAGCGAGAAGTCAACGGGTTAGCTATGTCATCGCGCAATCAGCGACTATCGGCTTCACAACGACAGCAGGCGGGAAGAATCTATTGGGCCCTGCTAGCAGCCCGACAAGCCTGGAGAGAGGGGGTTAGAGAGGCCACGATGCTTGCTAAAATTATGCATCTGGAACTTTCGAAAGAAGCATTTAACATTGAATACGCTGAGGTGCGGGATCCGCAAAACTGGACTGCTGAGAAACCAGATCATGTCATGAGAAAAGCCCAGGCCCTAATTGCAATAAATCTGGACGGAGTCAGATTAATTGACAACATGTCACTCCACGAAGAATAGACTGGGAACTCAGCATAACCAATCATACCTCTGTGGACTCCGTAAGGAGAAGATTAGGCATTAGGAGATAGCCAATCTTTAGCGCTACCAAGTGTTGTTTTCAGTCTCTACGAACGGCAAATTTTCCTGAACCCATGAATAAGATCGCCAAACCACCTAGCAGGTAAACAGCCTCTAGCTCAATGGCCCAGCCACCAAATTGGTTGAAAACCATTAGTGAGCCCATATGTACAAGGAAAATTGCTACCGCCATATTAACCGCAATGATTAAGCCACCCAGTCTAGTCAAAAGGCCAATGATAATTAGTACCGGGGCTACAATCTCACCTAGATAAACGGCGAAAGCAGCCTCCATGGGTAGTCCATAGGGTGCCAACATTTTGCCAATACCGTCCAGAGATGCCGGATTCATTAGTTTTGGTATGCCATGCAACAATACCAAAACTCCAATGGTTAAACGTAAAATCAGTTTACCAAGACTATCTGAACCATTCATATTGGATCTCCCGTTAGTTGTTGGACAATAAAAGAGCATCTATTCTAACTAATTTCAAACGATTTAACTAATAATTGAAAAGTTAAATTTTTGGTTCTGTCGACGACAGATTAGATATTTAATAACCGGAACGCGTTGAACCCTGGCATGAAATCGGGTTAATTTACCGAAAAAGCAGTCAAACTATTGGCGTTGAATCTTGATTTGGCATCATTGTAGCGGGTTTATTGGAACGGAGACGCATATCCCGGCGGTGCATAAAGCGTAGAAAAATTATATAACCTGCACCCAATACCAGTGCAATTGCGCCAATTCTGGTAAACGGACTATATCGCCAAATAAACCCTACTAAAACACCCGTCAAAACATAAAGGTACGGGTAAATCTCATACAAAGGCTTTGGTAGCCACATAGCGTTCCTCCCAGTGAATCATGTGTATGCCTGCGTCTAAACTATAACGCAATCACGAAGTAAGACTCAACCTGTTCGGAGTAATCCCGGGCAAATTAATTGCCCAGGAACACATTCTATGATTTAGTGCTCACCACCCGCTTTAAAATTGAACACCGCGCCAGCGCGAATACCTGAAGGCCAACGAGTTGTAATGGTCTTCATACGAGTATAAAAACGTACGCCTTCTGGTCCGTGAATAAAATGATCACCAAACAGAGAGCGCTTCCAACCACCAAAACTATGAAATGCCATTGGAACCGGAATGGGTACATTTACACCTACCATACCAATTTTGATTCTGTGGCTAAAGTTTCTAGCTGCATCACCATCACGAGTAAATATTGCAGTGCCATTTCCATACTCATGATTATTGATCATTTGCACTGCTTCTTCATAACTACCGGCACGAACCACACAGAGCACTGGACCAAAAATCTCATCGGTGTAAATGCTCATATTGGGGGCGACATTATCAAATATGGTTGCACCAACAAAGCAGCCGTTCTCATAGCCAGGCACACTAATGTCACGACCATCAACAACCAAAGTGGCACCTTCTTCAATCCCCTTATCAATGTAGCCTTTAATTCGTGACTGAGCTTCTGGTGAAATAACCGGACCCATTTCGGATTCGCTATCAGTATAGGGTCCAACTTTCAGCGCGTTAACGCGGGGCACCAATTTTTCAAGCATAGCGTCCGCTGCTTCATCACCTACTGCAACAACGACTGATATAGCCATACACCGTTCACCGGCGGAGCCGTAAGCCGCGCCCATAACCGCATCAACCACCTGATCCATATCAGCATCATCCATAACCACCATATGATTTTTGGCGCCGCATAAGGCCTGAACCCGCTTATTATGGGCACAGCCAGTCTTATAAATATATTCACCGATCGTTGTTGAGCCAACGAAACTAATGGCCTGAACACGATCATCAGTTAACAAAGTATCAACCGCTTCTTTATCGCCATTCACAACATTAAAAACGCCATCTGGCAATCCGGCCTCAGTCATTAACTCTGCCAATCTCAAACCTACTGAAGGATCTTTTTCAGATGGTTTTAAAACAAAGGTGTTTCCACAGGCGATTGCCACTGGAAACATCCACATAGGCACCATGGCAGGAAAATTGAAAGGCGTAATACCGGCACAAACACCAATTGATTGGCGCATGCTCCAGCTATCGACACCATTGGCGACATTCTCAGAATATTCCCCTTTCAGCAGTTGTGGAATACCACAGGCAAACTCAACCACTTCCAGACCACGAGTGATAGAACCTTTAGCATCATCCACAGTTTTGCCATGTTCAGAGCTGAGCAATAAGGCCAGTTCATCCATGTGGGCAATAATCAAATTACGAAAACTGAACATTACCTGCGCGCGACGACCCGGGGGTGTCTCCGACCAGCCGTGAAACGCAGCCTCAGCAGAGGCAATTGCTTCGCGAACTTCATCCGCACTGGCAAGGGGGGCCTGAGAGGTCACTTCACCAACTGCAGGATTATAAATAGGACTAAAGCGTCCACTGTCACCTTGAACCTTTTTACCGCCAATGTAGTGATGCAGGGTTTGTTTCACTTGTGGGTCCATCGTAACTCCTCAAATTGATAGCGCTGTTACCGGAATTACCAGTAAAAGCTGGGACTGTAAAATATCGAAAATCTTAAAAACAGATTACTAGAATTGTAGCGCCTGTCGTATCATAAGTCTGGCTAAAATTCGTCATTTTTGAAAGTGCGAGATTCCTGAGATGCCATAAGCCAATGAATTATAGAATTCAAATCATAGTGGTTAGCGTGTTGCTTCTTACACATAATACATTGGCAATGGATCCACCAGAAGACGCTTTAACGCTAAGCATCTATAAAATGGAGGTACTCAGTTACTGCGGTCTAATCGATAACCGGGTTAGCCAGGGATTTAAACAGGAACGAGACTTTTTGATTACGAAAACTGCAGCAGACGACACGCAGATCGCAAAAGCTCGCAGTGACGCCTGGCAAGCAGGGCTTGCCGAGTGGCAAAACCGAGGACTCGGAGGTTTCAAAAACTGGTGCAGAACAGAAGGCATCGAAGCACAGCAATATTTTTGGGATATTACAGACTAGTGCATCCTACTAAATCCGTTTTGCAGCCTCGCATAATGACCGCAACTTTTCACGGGCCAGATCTCTACCAAGGAAACCCAATCCGCAATCAGGCGCCGCAATGAGCCGTTCCGCCTCAATATGATTGAGTGCCTGACGAATTCGATCAGCTATCTCATCAACTGACTCCACCCGACTCTTTGCTATTGCCACAACACCAAATATTACCGTGGTATTTTTAAATCGCTCTAGTAGCTCAAGTGGGTTGGGTCTGTGGGCATCTTCCAACGACACCGCATCAATGCAGGAAGCGTCAATGGCGTCTGCAATCTGGAAATAAGCATCCGGATCTGCTTTGGGATAATTGGGATGATCTAATCGATCCGGATAACCACAACACATGTGAACCGTTTTCATTACATGGGCCGGGCAATTAGCAAATGTAAGCTCTAGATTATCAAACCCATAGTCCAGCGCAGCTTGTGGCTTGCGTGCAAAAAGAGGCTCATCTACCTGGATGTGCTCACAACCTGCTTCAGCTAAAGACAAAATTTCTTTGTTAAGTGCATCGGCAAGATCTCGACCTAATTCTGCCGGGTCATCATAATAAACATTAGCGTTGGAATCGGTAATGGTCATCGGGCCAGGTAATGTGATCTTAACCGGCCGATCACTATGTCGCTGCGCTCTATTATAATCTTCACTAAGGAACAGATCACGTGCAGACACGGGCCCACTAATTGTCGGCAAGTTGGCACTGAAGGCACCATTACGTAATGACTTATTGGTTAGATTAGCAAAATCAAAACCGTTTAGGTGTCTGCAGTGATAGTGAATATAATTTTCACGGGGCACCTCACCATCGGTTGGAATATCAATTCCAGCTTCTATCTGATCAGCAAGAACCTGGGCCACACCGTGCTCAATGAGCGCATCAGCATCTGGACCCATTGCTTCCATAGCAGCTGCCCACTGCTTAGTAGGATCAGAGGTATCCGGGCCAGCCGGAATATTAAACCAATCTGGCAACTGAATAAATTCAGGTTTCGGATAGGCTCCAATACATGTGGTTCTAACTGACATACAAGCCGTACGGTTTTGGATTACTGAGATTCAGTTTGTTTCTTAAGGTTGGTAGGGGCAAAAATACTATTGTAATTTTCGGTACCCTTGGCCTCTGTTGAATCATTGCTATCTGCTTTAGTCTCGGAATCGACCTGTCCTTCCAGATTAGTTGGTGCAAAAATATTTTGATAACCCTCTGTACCCTTGGCCTGAACTTCAGGCTGTGTAACCACATCGGTCTCGGTTGCAGGTTGGCTACTCGGTGCCATATTTTTAAACATTTGCCTATTCTTGAACTCTTTCACCTTGCGAGCAGTTTCCTTGGCCTTACGTTCATTAAGAACAATCTTACATTCATCTACGCCGATCGTACCCGACATGTAAACAGTTCCCAGTCCGGCGATAAAGACCAGAGTAACCAAAATCAGAGCGGGGTTAGCCCAAAGATTGGCTTTCTGAGCCCGGTCGCTAGATCCTGTTCGTACCAGTTGATCAACATCGCGTTGATACTTTTCCTCGCGACGTTTGAGAATTTCAAAATAAATGGCACCAATCAGCGTGAGAACAATGATAATCACCGCCAGTGCACTAATCGACGGGTTGATTCCATAACGCACCTTACTGGCCAATACGGTGGTCAGGGTGGATTTGGAAACAATCGTGAAGATAGTCGTGTTGTAATTTTCAAATGAGGCTAGAAAGCCCAACACGCAGGCTGAAGCAATAGCAGGTTTGAGAAACGGCAGCAAAATCTTCCTGAATGTCTGCACATGGGTAGCACCTAAATCCAGTGCGGCTTCTTCCTGTACTGTGTCAAAACGCTGCAAACGCGATATAAAAATTAACATCGCATAGGCCGCTACAAAAGTCGATTGCCCAACTATAGTCAGAAAGATCCCATCATAGAAAAACGAGTCGTAACCCGCGTTAAACATCCTGCCGAGTCGATCCCAAAATACCAGCGTGGAAATACCCAACACAACACCGGGAATCAGAATCGGTGATATCACAATAGTGTAATACCAGGGCCGCAACCGACTGGTTACCTGTGTCAGCATTAACGCGCCGGCCAGGCCAAGCGGTACAGCTACAATGACCACCCCAAAGGCAATAGTTAGACTATTGCGTAGACCTTTCATCAGGTCTTCATCGTTGGCAAGTACATCGAACCATTCAACAGTAAAACAGTCCCACGGCGAAACCCGCGGGAATGATGAACTATTGAAAGCCGATAGTCCCATAACCAACAGCGGGCCAAACAGATAAGCGAAAAATAATAATACAAACGCGATAGTAAAGATTCGCGTCAGCCGTTCTGAAGTCATAGCGGGCATTATCGAGCCACCTCGCCCAGTTTGACCTTAAAGGCTTTCATGGCCAACATAACTAATACGATAGTTGAGAACAATAGGAATACTGCATAGGCGGAGCCACGCTGCCAGTTATTACCCTGGTTAAACCATTGGTAAATAATTTGAGTAAACCAGAGGCTGCTGGGGCCACCCAGTATCTGCGGTGCCGCCAGAGCACCTGCGGTTAACATAAACACCATAGTACAACCAGAAGTTATGCCAGGTTTGGCGTAGGGAATAATCACGCGTTTGTGAATTCTCCACCACGGGGCGCCGAGATCTCGAGCGGCTTCTATCTGGTTTTTATCAAGGCTTTCGATAGCGTTATAAATTGGGAATATCATCAGCAGGATGAAGGCATAGCCCAAACCCGCGTACAGTGCGTAATTCTCAAAGATAAAATCGATAGGCTCATCCATGACGCCGATATACAGCAGAAAGCTATTAATTATGCCGTTAGTTCCTAACATAATTTTGAATGCAAAAGCTCGTAAAAGCTCATTTACCCAGTAGGGAATAATAAGAGCTAGCACCATAAGTCGAGCCCAACCACCGACAGCCACATGCGCCAGGTAATAGGCGATGGGATAACATATAGCTAAATCAAATAGGGTAACAAAAATTGCCGTTACTATAGTTCGAACAAAAACCCATACGTCGATAACATTATAGGAGTCCGTAGACATCTCGCTACCAAACGCCATGAACTTATAGTGGGAGAGAGTGTAAACATCTTTAACACCTCCAACTTCCGCCGGTGGTAGATTAAATCTAAACGAAAAATCCAGCATGAATATTTGCGGCAATAGAATCAACATGCCCAGCCATATTGCGACGGAAATTAATAAATAAACAGAAATTCCCGTACCATTTTTAAGAAGAAAATTCTTCCAGTATTGTGTCACTGTCATCTCCTCCCGTTGAATCAGGTTTCGTCCGCGAGTTCGCCAATCGGTGTTGCCACCGCGGTATCTGCAGAAAAGCCAAGTTGCACCTGCTCATCATTACTGTGACCAACATCGTTGCCGTCGTTGACCATAGAAAGTTTGATGGTTCGTTGTGCGCCTTCTACATCGAAAAATACTTGCCAGAAACTGCCCTCAAATTCATGTTGTTTGATGGTGGCCTTGAATTGATTATCGTAAGTCTTACCGTTGACGAACTTTAAGGACTCTGGTCGAACAAATACAAAGGCCTCATCACCGGGACTCAATTGGTATTCGCCATTTTGTTTTGCATTACGAGCACGCATACTGCCACAAGATGTATCGACAATAGCGTAATTTTCAGACACCTCAGTAACCTTGCCAGTAAACAAATTATTCTCGCCCACAAATGAGGCGACAAAAGAGGTCTCCGGCATATCGTAAACGGTATTGCCGTCGCCAACCTGCTCAATGTGGCCTTGACTCATTACAGCAATGTTGTCCGACATAGTAAGTGCTTCACCCTGGTCGTGGGTGATGTAAATAAAGGTAATTCCTACCCGTTGCTGGATCGCGCGCAATTCAGTACGCATATGTTGTCGTAGTTTTAAATCCAGAGCGGAAAGTGGTTCATCAAGCAATAGTACATCCGGTTCCGCACACAATGCTCGAGCAATGGCGACACGTTGTTTCTGACCACCGGACAGTTCATTGGGCATCTTATTACCCTGTCCTGACAGAGCGATCAAGTCCAACAGTTCGTCGGCTTTTTTCTGCCTACCTGCTTTGCCAATTCCAGCGACTTCCATCGAGAAAGTTATGTTTTCCCAAACCGTCATAAGAGGAAATAACGCCAGATTTTGAAATATCAGGGCGGTCGGTCGCTTATTCGGCCCGATACCCTTCATATCTTTTCCACCGATCAGGACCTGACCTTCAGAAGGTTCCGAAAATCCTGAGACAGCACGTAATATAGTTGTTTTGCCACACCCGGAGGAACCGAGAAAGCTGAAAAACTCACCATCCTTGATATGAATATTAATATCTCGGGCGGCGACAAAATCGCCAAACCTGATCCAGACATTATTGAGCTTTACATCTGCACTCATCTGAACTCCTCTCGTACCGGTTTATATGTGGTGCGCTAAATTGTAATTAACTAAATAAAAAGAGCCCCAATCAGAGGGGCTCTTTTAGTCATGCTCTTATGCAGCGTTGAATTTGTTAACAAACTCAGTGCGTACATCAGCATACCATTGTGGCTCTTTGGGCCAGGGCCACAGGTTTGCCAGTGAATCACCTGGGTAAACACTGCCAAATACCTTGCCGTAATTTGCGCTGGCAAATTTATCCGCACCCAATACAGCAGAGTTATAGCCATGACCTTTGCCACCCCAGCTATCGTCTTGACCACCATCGATGGAACGACCACCAACTTCAGGCTGGAAACAATAATTAAGGAACTCATAGATGCCTTCTATGTTCTCAGCCTGATTAGACAGTGCCATACCATCAACCCAGGCCAATGCGCCTTCAGCAGGAGCACGATATTGAACAGGATCATTAGCATTCATCATGGTAATAGGCGGTCCGTCCCAGGTTTGACCAACAACAACGCCGTCATTTAACAGGCCATTTTTCTGGCTGTCAGCATCATTCCAGAACAGTTTTACCTGAGCCTTGTTAGCCACGCAGAAATCCGTAACAACTTGCCAGATTTTACGCATGCCAGCTTCATCATCGTAAGCTTTCTTCATTGCGCCCGGCTCAAGTTTGCCAATAGTTTCGAGGTATAAACCAGCACCCAACATGCCTGAATGGACACGCATCATGGTTTTACCTTTCACATCGCTTTGCCAAATATCACCATAGCTTGGGATTTCACCATCACGAGGTGGGGACCATTGGTCGGTACGCCATGCAACACCTTCGGTGCCCCAAATCATTGGCAGCCAATGTGAACCTTTGTCATCAAAATTCCATTCTTCATTACCTACCTTCAACATGGCAGGGTTAACATTTTTGATATTGGCAATCTTTCCATAATCAAAGGGCTGCAACAGACCCAGGTCTTTCCATTGAGGGGAACGCATATTGGTTGGGCTACAGATATCAATACCACGCCCTTTGGAAGCCTTCATCTTGTTGATGATTTCTTCGTTAGAGCCTATACCTGTAAAGTTGACCTTAATTCCAGATTTCTTTTCGAACGCATCGAAAAAGCCAGCGGACAAATAGTCAGACCACATAAGCACATTGATCTCACCTGAAGATGCCAGCACCTTTGAGCTGACAACCCAGGGACCGACAACCGCAACAGCACCAGCGGCTGTGGCCTTCAGTACATTTCTACGGGAAAATTCACTTTTAGTTTTTTGCATGTTTTACATACCTCTCTCAGTAGTTTGAAACCCTTTAAGGATTCTTGTTTTCATTTACTAACGTTGTTTATACCCAATGATGAAACAGAATACACGCTGCTATAACACCTGACGGCACTTCCTACAATTGTTAAATAGTACCACTTGCTCCCAAAAAATCGAATCACTAATTTTCTTTTTTTAATAACCTCAAAATTTGAGGTACGACCAGAGTTTTTGAAGATCGCTAACTTTGTCTATTTTTTAGTATTGGCCAAATGTTCCGAAAACAGGCACAACATCTCAAACATCATGGTGACGCCAACCAATGCAGTATTTCCACTAGGATCAAACGGTGGAGAAACTTCCACTACATCCCCACCAATAAAATTCATACCGCGCAACCCGCGCAACATTTGCTGGGCCTGGGCTGTTGTAATACCACCAATCTCCGGGGTGCCGGTGCCTGGCGCATAAACCGGATCTAAAGCATCTACGTCAAAGCTGACGTAACAGGGAGTATCGCCCACAATCCGGTGTGCCTCTGCAACAACGGCGTCGACTCCGATGTCGAAAAATTCTTCAATTTCGATGACACGAATGCCCTGCTCCAGTCCCCAGTCTTTATCGGAAGCTGAATACAATCCACCGCGTATACCAATCTGGATGATCTTCTTCGGGTCCAGTAATCCTTCTTCTATGGCACGCCTGAAGGGAGTTCCGTGGGTATATTTTGATTCACCGAAATAGCGATCCAGGGTGTCAGTATGCGCATCAAAATGCACCATGGCACACGGCTCGGAAGTACATAACGCACGCATGATTGGTAGAGTAACCAGATGATCTCCGCCAGCCGCCAAGGGTAATATATCGCGCTCAACCAACTGTGAGAAGAAACCCTGCACTCGCTCAAGTGTGTCTTCGATATCGACCGGATTAGTAGGAGAATCTCCCATGTCCGCACATCGACTAAGGCGAAAGGGTTCGATCAGGGTTGCGTGATTGGCATTTCGCACCATGGTGGACAAATCGCGCATTTGGCGTGGGCCGTGGCGCGCCCCCGGCCGGTTAGTGGTGCCGCCATCCCAGGGCACTCCAACAATACCGATCTGCACCTCATCCGCCTGTTCTGGCGGGATGTGGGGTAAACGCATAAACGTAGCAATGCCTGCATAACGTGGCAGAACATCACCAGCGATCGGTAGATAAAACTCATTGGGGTGATTCATAATCTAGCAATCTCAGGTTTTAATTTGATTAGTTCTTTGGTCAGTTATCCCTTTCCACGCCAGGGGATAGTTCTGTTGATGACACCGCGCATGAGTATATCAAAGAGCAACCCCAACAAGCCCATAATTAAAATAGTTACCCAAATGGTCTCATAATCCGATACCGTTCGAGCAATATTCTCGATGAAACCAATACCGGTGGTACCGGCAAGAATTTCTGCTGCCACCAGAGTACCCCAACACACACCAATAGCGATACGTACGCCGGTCAAAATTTCCGGCATGGCATTGGGCAGAATAACGTTACGCATTATCTGGCTGGTCGAGGCACCGAGGGAGTGCGATGCACGAATTTTCGTCAGTTGAGTACCTGAAGAACCAGTACGTGCGGATATAACCATGATTGCGAAAGCTACCATGAACAGCAGGAAGATTTTACCGTCATCAGTGATGCCGAAGATCGTCAGGATAAGTGGTGCCCAGGCTAAAGGCGGCACAGGACGGTACAGTTCAATCAACGGATCGAAAAAGGATTTGAAGAATCTGGATACACCCATAAACAGGCCCAGGGGCACACCAAGTAGTATGCCAAGCCCTAATGCCACCAGAACCCTAAATAAGGAATCCCATATATGGCCATCGAACATGGGAATAACACCCAGATAAACCTCACCACGGGCAAACGCCAGTAGATTGTCCTTAAATGTTGGAGTAATGATGCCATCGGGCCCCAATTGGGCGTAGTCACCAGGCCATGCATCGGCAATCCAGTCGGGTACAAAGAATCCTACAACATCCGACACAGGCAACCATTTCCACCAGAATAAAGGAATACCCTTAAAGCCACCGCCCGCTGCGATGTCCGGATTGGCCAGGTTCACAAAAGTCGCAATGACATCTGTAGGTTTTGGAAGCCAACGCGCGGAACCTTGTTCCGTGCACTGGGTTCGTGACTTAATGACCCCTTGTCCCGGGAAAAATAAAGTCTCTACCCAGGCCAGGCTACCACGTGCGTGATCTCTGGCAGAGTCCAGACCAGCAATGGCCGTATTAATTCCTGCCAGTGAACTAGCTGGGAAAATTGCACCATCGTCCAGACGTTTGTATATTCGCTCGATCGCCTTAAGATATTTTTTTCGAGCGATAGTGACTGTTTCGTCGAATGAACCTGTTTCGTTGGACGCTTTAAGAGTCGCGATACGTGACTTCACATCCGCAATAATGAGATCATTTTTCGACGAATGGTTCCTGACTTTATTAAACCGCGTGGTGATTTCACCGGCCTCGGCAGCAATATTGTCGAACAACACGCCACGTTGCGTAACCGGTAAAACAGGGATTTCCGTCAGTGATATTCCCCACTTCGGTTGCGCCAGTGCCTCAGCAGTAGGCTCCAATCCTTCAGCGCCTGCTTGCAGCTTGTCGCCCAGATTATTAATTTGAGTAACCAGCCCGGCAAGCTCACTACTAGTATTCGAATCAACCTGTGTCGGGTCAGATGAATTTGCCATGATTTGGCGAAGTTGCGCTATCAGATCAGTAAGTTCCGCTTGCTCCGAAGGCACGAAGGCATCAGTGGGGATACTAACTTCCAGCTGTGCCAATTGGCCGGTATTACGCGCCACCAGCAATGTAGATTTATAGTATCTGGAACCTATGGGGAGAGCGGCCTTAATTGGTGACACCACTTCCTCAAGCTTGGCAACCTGGCACATCTCGTTTGCTGCTTCGGGAAAATAGGCTCTGCCCACACCCCAGGAGAAATAGAACCAGATCAGCATAAGGGTTGCGACCCCGCACAGAGCCCAGTACCAACCACCCTTGGTCCGCTCTGGATCGCCAAACACATCTTCCTTTGCTCTACGCGCAGTTTCTTTACGACCGATATAAATTGAGATAACAAACATTGCGACAAAAACAATGATGAAGACTGCCGCTATAGAGGCACGATTATCTGAAAGCCAATCACCCACGACCCATAATCTCCTCTTCCATATTCCAAATCATCGTAAGAATTTCCTCACGCACTTCACTAAATTCAGGTTTCTGTTTGATATCCCTCAGAGACTCGGTGAGTCCCTGTTCAGCAAAGGTAAGGTTGTACTCTTTGTGTACGCGACCAGGGCGTGGAGCCATAACGAACAGGCGCTCCCCAAGTAAAAGAGCCTCTTCAACAGAGTGAGTAATAATAATGATGGTCTTGCCAGTTTCTTTCCACAGCTCCAGGACGAGGGATTGCATTTTTTCCCGGGTTAGAGCGTCCAGTGCGCCAAGCGGCTCATCCATAAGAATCACATCAGGATCATTCACCAGACAACGGGCCAACGCCACACGTTGCTGCATACCACCAGACAACTGATAGGTCGGGGTATCGCCAAAACCTTGCAAACCGACAATATCAAGCCACTTTTCGACCTGCTTCGCGTTGTGAGCCGGGTCAGATTTTTTCATGCGCAAACCAAAATCAACATTCTGGCATACGGGTAACCATTCAAACAGCGCGCCTTGTTGAAATACCATGCCGCGTTCTACGCCAGGGCCATCAATGTCTTTGCCGCCCAGCGATGCTACCCCTGAAGTCGGGTTAAGGAAGCCTGCAAGCATGTTTAATAGTGTGGTTTTGCCACAACCAGAGGGGCCGAGGACTGAGAGCAACTCACCTTTCTTCAATGTGAAGTTGATATCTTTCAACGCCTCCACGACCGTACCGGTCTGTGGATTGGTGAAAGTCATATTGAGATTTTCGCAAATGAGGTCTGCCATAGCGCCCTGAAATGTGTAGTGTTTTTGAGTCAGCTATCTAACACATTAACGCTGACGCGATCTTTCATCGGCTAACAGGCCAGGTTTAAGCCATGCCCTGTCAATTAACCATGTGTTCAATCCCGAGGGCTGAACTTAAATTTTTTATAGTAATTCGAATCTTTTAGACTAAACGAAAAATTGGGGAACGGCGTTTTGCAGTTTCCCCAATTAATCTCTAAATCCTTCTACTGCAGGAAAGATCCATCAAGGGTCTTAGCAATAGCCGAACCATCGGAATCGCCGCTGAACACCAAACCAAGAGATGCTGCAGCAGAAGCCGCTATGCCATCTTTACCAAAGAAATTTTCCATTTGCTCTTTCGAAGAGGGAAAAATGAAACTAGACATTTGACTCTTAGTGGTCTCGACATCCATACCAGAGTCCTGGGCAACTTTGGCAATCTGTGCATCAGAACCTGTCCAGGCAAGATTAGCTTCTTCGGTCACTTCCATGAAGGAACGTAGCAGCTCAGGTTGCTCGGTAGCAAATTTCTCAGTTACAGAAATAACATCGAATGAGCCAATACCAGCTTCAACTTTCTGCGCCGAGTTCATGATAGGCGTACCAACTTCACCGGCGGCCTTAGCAGAAGCGCCACCAAAGATGCAGGCCATGTCCACTGCACCATCAGCAAGAGATTTGGCGCCATCGGCAGGAGCCTGGTCAACAATCTGCAGGGTAGAAGTGTCCACATTAAGATGGCTCATATAACGACGGAAAGCATAGTCAGCCATGGTATTCAATGGTACGGCTACGGTTTTTCCTTCGAGCTCTGAAGCATTTGATGAGTCAATGCCCAGACCATTTTTAACAAAACAATCGTTAGCTTCGTAAACAACGGCAATACCAACCATTTTCAGCGGGGCACCCTGCTGAATGGCGGTTACGAATGGCGCCAGGCCTTGTGAATAAGCGATATCAATATCGCCAGACAGCATAGCTTCTGTCATGGCAACACCAGTTGAGAAATCACCCCATTTAATATCAACGCCCATTGCCTCGTCATAAACCTTATCGACTTTAGCGATCTGGTTTGGCGTAGCCCACTCCAGAAAGAACGCAACATTTACTTCTTCAGCCGCCTGAGTTACGGCGGAAGCTGCCATAGCGGCGGTAACGCTCGCTGCTAATAATGTAGATTTCAATTTAAATTTCACTCTGTTTCTCCTCATAGAGATATATTTGATACTAGAACATTTGATACGTGTATTACGTGACTCTCGAAGGCACGCATTACTTTATTGGTGATTGAATACCTTTACCAGAAACAATCCGGCACTATTGATATTCTTACTCCAAATTCGTTTACAGAGGTCTCATAGCAATCCGAACCAAAGCAATCTCAGGTCGAGAATTATAAGCCCCCACTTCAAAACTTCATCTAATCGAATGAGCCTTTTACGCCGCACTTAGGTCATTAAACTTGACCCTATGAACTTAAATCGCGCCGATACTCTATGAACTTTCAATCAGTGTCAATAAATACTTATTTAGTTGGCTTTTCCACAAATCCGTGGCATTTATTTGACTGCGCCAATCTATCATCAATTTACTTATTAACGGCCAAATAACTATTGATCCCGCCATTCTTAAGCCATTTATACAATGGCAGCCTAGCTAATGCTGACTGGAAATGTTGCCATGCCGGACCGAGCATTAACTCTTCAGTCCGGCGACGATTGTTGGCAACAATCTTTATCAGGAATATTGACTCAACGCTTTACGCAGCTTGTCACACATCTCGTCAATGTGCTCTTTTTCACTAATAAGCGGCGGTGCCAGGAGCAAGGAGTCACCGGTCGCTTTAAGATTGAGACCATTCTGGTAAAGTGATTTTTGCACCTCCAGACCTCTAACGCCTGGTGCCTGATCTGTTTTCAGATCGATTCCGGCCAATAACCCATAGCCACGAATGTCTGTTATAACTGGCAAATCACTCAATGCGAATATGGAATCAAGAAAATATTCAGATAACTCACCGGCGCGCTTAAACAGACCCTCTTTCTCAAAAACATCCAGGGTGGCAATGCCTGCTGCGCAGGCTGCAGGGTGAGCGGAATAAGTGTAACCATGGAAAAACTCAATAGCTTTTTCTGGTGCCGCATTGAATATGGCATCACGAACTTCGTGAGACACGGCGACTGCGCCCATTGGAATAGCGGCATTGGTTAATGCCTTGGCCATGGTCATAATGTCTGGAGTTACACCAAAGGCATTGGCTGCAAAAGCACTGCCGGTACGACCAAAGCCTGTGATTACCTCATCGAACACCAACAGAATTCCGTATTTGTCACAAATCGCGCGTAATCGTTCCAGATAACCCTTCGGCGGCACCAGGCAACCTGTGGATCCCGCAATGGGCTCGACAAAACAAGCAGCGATAGTATCTGGACCGTAGTTCAGAGCCATGCGCTCCAGATCATCCGCTAACTCAGCACCGGTTTCGGGCTGGCCTTTCACGAATCGATTTTCAGGTGTCCAGGTGTGTCGCATATGTACGACTCCAGGTATACCTGGTCCGAAAGCCTGACGATTTTTTATCATGCCGCTTAACGCAACACCGGCCATGTTGACGCCATGGTAGGCTCGTTCGCGAGAGACAAAACGTTGTCGCTGGCCTTCACCACGGGCGTAGTGGTAGGCGTAGGCAATTTTCATGGCGGTATCGATAGATTCAGAACCAGAGTTGGTAAAGAAAATGTGATCCAGACCTTCTGGTGTCAACTCAGCCAGTCGATTAGCCAGCTCGAAAGAAAGCGGCTGCGCGGTTTGAAATGGTGGAATATAGTCGAGCGTCTGCATTTGTTTGTAGACAGCTTCGGATATTTCCGGCCGACAATGCCCCGCGGCACAACAAAACAATCCAGATGATGCGTCGATAATTTTTTCACCTGCATCGTTCCAGACATATACGCCTTCACCACGAACCATAATGCGCGGATCAGATTTAAAATCGCGGTTGCCGGTGAATGGCATCCAAAAATGCTTCATGGATTCCTGGTCAAGTTTCATATTATCGCCTACAGCTTGGTTTAATGAGTAAATTTAGTTAATTGATTATTATCAATAGTTTGCGCTCGCATCCTAAAAAACTACAGACGCATTGGGTTACCATTGGTTCAAATAAAAGTGTCATAATTCAATTGATGGTTACCTTAGTTGCGAAGATGTTTGTTTGAATAGTTCCAGTAGTGTGATTTTGATTAGGCCAGTGAATGTCTGAAATTCTTTTTCAATTGCCCGATGAGCCCGGATTAAACCTGCAAACCAGGATCCGTGAGATGCTTGTGACCGCGATTCTTGATGGTCACTTGCCAGCGGGCAGCCCTGTACCTTCTGGTCGAAAGCTCTCCCAACAGCTTAATGTCGCCCGCAATACGGTCGTGCTTGCTTATGAGCATCTGGTTGATGAAGGTTATTTGGTAGCAAAAGAACGATCGGGGTTCTATGTTAATGGTGACATAGTGCAGGGGCGTGCGAAATTAAATCACGCATCAGAGAACTTTCACTCAGGTCACCTCGACTGGTCCAACCGTATTCAGAAACCCTGTTCTAAACAACGTCACATCGTCAAACCTGATGATTGGCAAAAGTACACCTATCCGTTCCTATATGGTCAATTCGACCCAGCGCTGTTTCCGATCGCAGACTGGCGAGATTGCTGCCGTCATGCGGGATCTGTAGCCGCCATACATTCCTGGGCGGGCGATCGAATCGATCAGGACGACCCTAGTCTGATTCATCAGATACACACCAAAGTATTACCACGGAGGGGCGTGTTCGCCCAACCCGATGAAATACTCATCACATTGGGAGCGCAACATGCCCTATATCTCGCCGCCCAATTATTGATTAATTCGACTACTCGCGTCGGCATAGAAGAACCCGGTTATACAGACGCCCGCAATGTGTTCCTCCGCCACACGGATGATGTTTGCGCTTTATCCATCGACGGATCGGGACTCACTATTTCTGATCAATTGGCGCAGTGCGAGTATGTCTACGTAACCCCAAGTCATCAGTTTCCTACCACTGTCACTATGCCACTGCAACGGCGTCGGGAACTGTTGCAACTTGCGCAACGAAATGACATAGTTATTATTGAAGATGATTACGAATCTGAACTAAATTTTGGCAATCAACCGAGTCCTGCACTGAAGAGCATGGATGGCGGCGATCGGGTTATCTATATAGGCAGTCTGTCGAAAACTCTGGCACCGGGCTTAAGAATGGGCTATTTAGTAGGGCCCAAAGAATTTATTCACGAAGCCCGGGTGTTACGCCGATTAATGCTGCGTCATCCTCCCGCCAACAATCAACACATTGTCTCTGAGTTTCTCAAACGGGGTTATCACGATGCCCTGGTAAGGCGTCTGCATCACAGTTTGAGTGACCGCTGGCGCATTATGAATAACGCCCTGGAGCAATATTTTCCCGGCTGCGTGGAAGCACCTTCATTCGGTGGCTCGGCATTTTGGGTTCAATCCACCGGCATCAACGATATTCGAAACTTTGCAGAATTGGCCCGTCAACACGATGTGCTTATTGAACCTGGAGACGTATTTTTTGCCAATCCTGATTTGGCCAAAGGCTGTTTCAGATTAGGCTACTCATCTATAGCCTCAGACCGCATTCCCAAAGGCCTTGAAATATTAGCCCAACTCGCTAAGAACTAATTTACCGCAAATAAAATAGCAACAAGCTTCCCGCGAGAACAATAGCCGCCCACAAAGCCATACTGCCAATCGGCCAGGTCCGGGCTAACACACCTTGTGGACCATGGGTGCGCACCAAGCTGGCAACCCCACGGTGATATCTAGTCATGGCAAAAGATCTGAAACCAGAATCTAGCTTTGCAAATGCATTGCAGCACTGTTTTAACCACTGTGGTGCCAAACGACGATAAAACCAATCTACATCAAGATTGGTTGAATGGAGCTCTGGTGGATAGATGTTCGACAATTTAAGCCAGGCAAAAGCTGCAGCAGAAAAGAACAATAACTGTAGCTGAGTTAACACGTGAGTCAAATCATAGGGCTCATAGTCAACCGGCCAGGGCAACAAGTCATAGAGGAAAAACGGGAAGCAGCCAATAACAATGCATAGCACCGCACCAATTGCCATGGCAATGCGCATATTGATTGGGGCTTCGCCAGGACGCAAGCCAGGATCATGACCAAAGAACGCGAAGAATGGAATCTTTATACCCGCATGATGAAAAACACCGGCGGAGGCAAACAACATCATCATCCAGATGACGACATGTCCCTCGTCCATCACGGCCACCATCACCATGGCTTTACTGACAAAACCTGAAAATAATGGGAAAGCTGAAATGGATGCAGCACCTACAATACAAAAGGTCGTTGTCCACGGCATAGTCTTGTACAGACTACCCAGGTCTGAGCCATTCATCTTGCCGGTCTGATGCAATACAGCACCCATCGACATCATGAGCAATCCTTTGAAAATGACATCATTAAAGGCGTGGGCAACAGCACCATTCAAGGCCAGGTCCGTGCCGATACCGATTCCGGCGACCATAAAGCCTATCTGGTTAATCATGCTATAGGCCAATACCCGGCGCAGGTCATTTTCGATAACCGCATAAAATATTGGGAAGCAGGTCATTGCTGCACCAATGTACACCAGGGCTTCGGTACCAGGATAACCACGGGCCAATGCATAAACTGCCACTTTGGTGGTAAATGCACTTAGAAAAACTGCCCCTGTAGGTGTTGCTTCAGGATAAGCATCGGTGAGCCAGTTATGTACAAAAGGAAAGGCACATTTTATGCCGAACGCAAGAAAGATTAACGCTCCGGCGAGCCCCTCCAGTCCAATATATTCAAAGGACATACTGCCGGTCTTTTGAAAATAAAGTAGTGCCCCGGCTAGTAATAGCACTCCGGAAAGCACCTGAATTATTAGATAACGCATGGCAGCGCGCTGGGCGCGTTGCGTTCGTCTGGCGAGAATCAGAAATACTGAGGTTACCGCCAACATTTCCCAGAAAACAAACAGCGTAATTAGATCACCAGCGAATACAGCCCCTAACGCGCTTCCGGCATACAGCAGAGCAGCTACCTGTTGCACCCTGTCCTTTATATGTAGTGAATAGACTATTCCAATAAACGCTGCCAGATGAAACAGATAGCCAAACAGCAGGCTCAGTCCATCGACTCGATAAGGTTCAAGTTCAAAACCCATCAGCGGAATACTAAGATAATTTCCCTCTACAACACCCCAAAGATGAACACCACCAACAATCGGCACAGCCAGCATAATTGCTGCCCGCAACCAGCCGCGGGTTACTCCGGCAAGCAATGCTGCCAGATAGAAAGGAATGAACGGTGGAAGATCAATCATCCACAGAATCATAATAATCCTCATCCCGCATTAGTAGTTTACGCATTTCTTTTGCAACCAATACCAGCACCACGCAGGCTACAAAACCGTAGAAGGCATAAAAGCCAGGCAATGACTCGACGGCATGGCTTATATGACGATGAACAAAAAAATCGGCAATAGCAAGCAATGCACAACAGGCAAACAAAGCCCTGACCACAAGTCGTACATTTTTTTCATGATCAAAAAAGTGCTTTTTAGTATCTGACACTTCTTCCTCGGATGGACTGGTCATGAGATATTCACCAGGGCAGTGGATACATTGAAAAGTGATTCCGGAAAAATAAATAACAAGAAGGAAATTGTCACAGTTATTCCAATAGCGATCAATATGGGTAATGGGGCTTCCTTATAGATCACGTCATCGTTTGCTGGCTTAAAAAATGCTCGTACCGGAATAGCTAGCAAGTAGTAAATATTCAATAGTGTTGAAACAAGCAACACCGCCAACAAGAGATAAGCTTCGTTTTGAACTGTTCCCAAAACAAGATACCACTTACTCCATACGCCACCCATGGGAGGAAGTCCTGCAATACTGATGGCTGCCAGAAAAAAGGCGCCCATAGTAATGGGCATGGCTCGACCTAGCCCATCCAGTTCCGACACTTCAGTTTTATGAGCGGCAACTAGAATTGCGCCGGCGCAAAAGAACAATGTGATTTTGCCGAATGCATGCATAGTCATATGCATGGTGCCGCCGATGATGCCGGCCTCATTGGCCAGTAAAGCGCCGAGAATAATATAGGAAAGCTGACTCACCGTGGAATAGGCTAATCGCTTTTTCAGATTATCCTGGCGCATAGCAACTATAGATGCGGACAAAATGGTAAATGCTGCAAGCCAGGTAAGCCATTGCGTAATTGGCAAATCCGCCAGGCTTTCAAAGCCAAAGATATAAATTACTATTTTAAGAATTGAAAATACGCCAGCCTTTACAACCGCCACTGCATGCAACAGTGCGCTCACTGGCGTTGGAGCCACCATCGCCGCAGGCAACCAACGATGAAAAGGCATAATTGCAGCCTTACCAACACCAAATACAAACAAACACAGCAATAAACCCAACAAAAATGGGCTGGTATCATCCAGAAAGACACCGCCGCTGGTAAATTGTCCAGTTCCGGCTAGCAAATAGGTGCCTAGAATCGCCAATAGAAAGAACCCCATAGAGGTTCCGATCAATATCCCCAGATATACACGCCCGCCCTTTTTTGCGGCCTCGGTTCCGCTATGGGTAACCAGTGGATAGGTGGAGAGGCTAAGCATTTCATAAAATATGAATAGCGTTAACAAATTGTCTGAAAATGCGACTCCAAGGGTGCTAAAAATCGCGATAGAGAAAAACACATAAAATCTTGTTTGATTACTCTCGCCGTGTCCACGCATATAGCCAATGGCGTAAATTGTGGTGACAACCCAAAGAAAGCTGGCAAGCAGCGCAAACAACATCCCTAACGGCTCTACGCTCAGGGCAATCTGAATTCCTTCAATAGGCTCAGCGAACACCACCCGCGGAATATTGCCGCCGAAAACGTGAGGGGACAATTCCACTGCGGATAGAAATACTGCACCACCAACCAAAAGACTCATGGTTTCGCGCAAATTTGGCCACGCAGACGTAAGCAGGACAAGCACCGCCGCACCTAGTGGCAACAGAATAACCAATAGTAGCAATTGCTCTGGGCTCACAACTTGCCCTCAAATAGCCAGGTCGCAGCAGACTCGGAAACTCCGATATTAATCTCTGTGAAAATTCCAAAATAGAAATTTGCCGCAATCAGAATCCATGTTGGTAATAACAATCTGATGGGGGCTTCCTGAAACGACACTTCTTCAGAACCGGGTTTCATATAGGCAACTTCTACGACCCGCCAAATATATATAACTGCCAGCAACGACCCCAACACGACGACAACGGCAATGGGCCACATGCCCTGCTGTAGTGCTGCACTAATTAACAACCATTTACTGACAAATCCTGTTGTTAACGGTACGCCAATCAGGCTCAAACCGCCGACAAGAAATGCCGCCATGGTCCAGGGCATTTGTTTTGCAACGCCGGATAATTTATCCAGACTAACTGTCCCCGTCTGAAACACCAGGCAACCAAGCACGAGAAATAGCCCGCCTTTAATTAGTGCATGGTTAAATACATGCAAGATTGCCGCAGACAGACCGGCGTGACTCGCCAAACTAATGCCAAGCAACATATAGCCGACTTGTGCCACACTGGAATAAGCCAACATGCGTTTTAAGTTGTCCTGAAAAATTGCCACCAGCGATGTCACCAGTATTGCGGCAGCTCCTAGCAACAACAAAATGGTCGATAGCGGCATTGTCTGGAAGGAAAACTCCACCCCAAAGACACTAAAAATGAATCGCAGCAGCATATACACAGCAACTTTGGTTGCCGTCCCAGCAAGAAATGCAGACACCGCACTAGGCGCATAGGTGTAGGCGTTGGGTAACCAGAGGTGTAGCGGAAACATTGCCAGCTTCAGACCAATGCCAACGGTTAAAAATGCAAATGCGCTGGTTAGCATTCGACTTCCCGTCACATTTGGCAAAAGACCGGCAATATCTTTCATATTCAAAGAACCGCTGGCCATGTACAGCAAGCCTATACCAATCAAAATAAAGGTCGCTCCAATCGTACCCATCACCAGATACTGAAAGGATGCAGACAATGCCCGGCGATCCCTGCCCATAGCGATCAACACATAGGACGACAGCGAAGAAATTTCAAGAAACACGAACACATTAAAAGCATCACCGGTTATTGTGATACCCAACAGACCGGTTAAACATAGAAGCCAGGCGGTGTAAAACAGACTTTGTCGATCCGCATCAACCTCAGACGCCACACTTTGCTGTGCGAACCACAGGCATATCGAGCTTATACCCGACACCAGCAGGAGCACCAGCGAATTGAGATAATCAACTCGATACTCAATGCCCCAGGGCGCTGCCCAGCCACCAATTTCGGTTACCACTTCGTGCTGAATGGAAACTTGTTGAAGTAGCAAAATGGATATAACAAAAGCCGCAACACTGGCTAGCATGGCAACCAGCCAGGCAAGTTGCCCTCTGCCACACAGAAGTGCGAGAGGCGCGCTGAGCAGAGGTACTATTACCTGCAGAACAGGTAGTTGATCAATAATCATAAATTCGATGCCCCGTTAGTCCTTTTCAGCATCCAGCTCATGAATCTCATCTTCTTCAACACTCCCATAGGACTCTTTTATTCTGATGATCAATGCCAATCCCAGCGAGGTTGTGGCAACGCCTACAACAATGGCTGTAAGAATGAGAACATGGGGTAATGGGTTGGAGTACAGTTCAACACCTTCTTTAAGTATTGGTGCGACACCGCCATCTACAACACCCATGCTTATATAAAATATAAATACTGATGCCTGAAACACATTTAACCCAACAATTTTCTTAACCAGATTGCCACTGGCAATGACGACATAAAAACCAGTCATCATTAAAAAGATAGCCACCCAGTAATTATAGTGCGATAGAAAATCCATTTAGCGAGCCCGTCCAGCAAAAGCCAGAAAAACTGTAATCATTACCGCAGCTACCGTTATACCCACACCCAGTTCCACCAGGAAAATACCTAGATGTTGACCATGTAGCGGATTGTCTGACAACACATTGTAATTAAGAAAACCACCACCTTTATACAAGGTATAACACCCTACCCCGCCGTACAAAAATACACCGAGTGCAATGAGTGGTTTCAAACTAGCGGTAGGAATAACCCTCTGGGTCTCATTGATACCAAAAACAATGGCATAAAGAAAGATGGCCGCAGCAAAAATAACCCCTGCCTGAAATCCACCACCAGGGCCAAAGTCACCATGAAACTGAACGTAAAGAGCAAACAACATGATCACCGGTACCATAATTTTTGAGGTGATTCTTAAAACCGGGTTTCGAATCATTTATCTTTTCCAGCAAGCTCTTTGTCTTTGCGCCTTCTAATCCCCAGTAACGCCAACACACCGATTCCTGCTGTAAAAATCACTGTCAATTCACCGAATGTGTCGTAGCCCCGATAACTTGCCAGCACAGAGGTAACAACATTTGGCAAACCAGTTTCACTAGCAGATTGCGTCAAATAATGCGGCGCCACATGTTGGTGAACTGGCGCCTGCGGATCACCAAAAGTAGGCATATCCAGGGTACCGTAGATCAATACGGCACCGGTAATTGAGACGACGGAAAGCGCTAACATGGGTTTATTTTTCGATGGTTTTGTCCAGCGATCCGTTAAGGACAAGGTGCCCAACATGAGAATAGTGGAAATTCCAGCACCAACAGCCGCTTCAGTAAATGCCACGTCAACAGCGTCCATTACAACAAACACAGAGGCTGCCAACAAACTGTATATAGAAAACATAATCACTACAGCAAACAGATCTGTCAGCCGGATGGCTGCCAATGCCGTTATAATCATAAGACCGAACATGACCAATAGCACTGCGTCGGTCATGACTCTTCGACCTTACTATCAGATTGCTTATGTACTTCGGCCGGGTGCTTCCACGGTCTGATGCGATAATGCCGTACAGCACGGGCTAAAGAATGTGATGAAGTAGGATTCGTAAACAACAAAAACAATAGCAAAATAAGCAACTTAACACTGAGCAGACTGGCACCACTTTGCAAAACCAGCCCAACAATAATTAATGCAGCGCCAAGCGTGTCGGTTAGCTCTGCTGCATGCAACTGAGTAAGCGCATCCGGCAACCTCAACACGCCAATTGCGCCTATCAGTGCCAGCAAAACTCCGGCAAGCAAGCAGAACCCGGAGAAGTATTCAATAGCCTGATCCACTATTCGTCCTCCTCACCGTTAAACCCGCCATATTCAACGCATCGCAAAACTGCGACGGTACCGAGAAAACCAATAATTGCGTACATGAAGGCGATGTCGATATAGTCTGCTGGATCGCCGAGCAAATAGCCTGCCACCAAAATAAATAAAAGGGTTTTGGTATTAAAAGTATTCGCCGCCAATATTCTTTCGAACACGCCAGGGCCTCGCACCGCCCGAATTAACACCAGAAACATGGCCAAAAGCAGGCCACCTGCCACAACCATTAAGATCATCGGCCTTGCTCCAGTTTCGACACCTGCTTATCCATAAAGTCAGTCTTCAAGGCCTCAGCTGCCGCGGAAGTCAGGGCATGTATGTGAATAAGTTCACCTTCCACACCAGTGGAGACTGTTCCAGGCGTCAACGTTATAGAATTGGCATAGGTAACCCGCCCCAAATCTGTGTTCTGGCTACAGGAAACTGTGGTTTCGACGGGATCAATGTGCAAAACAGGACTCACAACTCGACGGCAAACATAGAAATTGGATTTTATGATTTCACCCCACAGCCAAATCCAGTATCGAGGAGCACGAAAAAACCACTCGATAGGGAATCCCTCGTGATCTATAAGGCCCATGCGTTTTGATAAATAAACGACTGAAAGCACAGACAACCCACCCATCGACAAAACGAAAACGTCTTGATGACCAGACCAGAGAAACCAGAGAACTGCTAAAGCGACCACAAACGCAGTCAATCGACCCATATCTTCTCCAAAATACCTTTAAACAACTGAGCTTATTAGAATATATTTTATATTCATGATTCTACAGTGAGGTTCAAGCTCACGATTATTTTACATTCTGGTATACAATTTCCAAAATTTCAACAGGGCTTAGCGAATTCATCATAATTTAATTGTATTCGTAGCGATTATCTTTAACTGGCTCACCGCTTTGAACCATTCTGGTACTACTTGAAAAGTGGCTACTGGATTAATTTCGCGCCAGATTTAATTTAACCAACTTTTTGGAGTGTGAGCATGTTAATTGGTGTGCCAAAAGAGATTAAAAACCATGAGTATCGTGTTGGTATGGCCCCGGCCAGCGTTCGCGAAGCAGTAAAACATGGCCATCAGGTCATGGTGCAGACCAATGCCGGTGAAGGCATCAGCTCAGATGACGAAGAGTATCAGAAAGCCGGAGCTGAGATTGTAGTTGATGCTGCGGAAATTTTTGCCCGCGCAGATATGATCGTTAAGGTCAAAGAGCCTCAGCCTGCCGAACGCGCCATGCTCCGGGAAGATCAGATTCTTTTCACTTATCTGCATCTTGCTCCGGACCCAGAGCAGACCCGTGATCTGGTAAAGAGTGGCGCTGTCTGCATCGCTTATGAGACCGTGACTTCCCCCTATGGCGGCCTGCCCCTATTAGCACCTATGTCAAAAGTGGCTGGCAGAATGGCCATTCAGGCCGGTGCGTATTGCCTGGAACACCCACATGGTGGTCTGGGCATGCTACTCGGTGGTGTGCCCGGTGTTGACCCCGCCAAGGTAGTAATACTTGGAGCGGGTGTTGTTGGTAGCCATGCCACGCATATTGCTGTAGGCATGGGAGCCGATGTTTGGGTAATCGACCGTAATCCTGAAGTTTTAGAAGCCCATTGGCGTCAATTCGGTCGTAACACCAACACAGTTTTTTCTACCGAAGAAGCTGTAGAGAAACACGTTCTGGAAGCTGACCTGGTCATTGGTGGCGTATTAATTCCTGGCGCTGAAGCGCCGAAATTGGTCACCGCTGATATGGTTAAAAGAATGAAGAAAGGCGCCGTCATTGTTGACGTCGCTATCGACCAGGGCGGTTGCTGTGAGACTTCGCGAGCGACCACCCACGCCGAACCCACCTATATTGTTGATGACGTAGTGCATTATTGTGTTGCCAATATGCCCGGAGGCGTACCGCGCACCTCTACCTATGCCCTTAATAATGTGACCCTGCCACATATTCTGACTTTGGCTGACAAAGGCTACAAACAGGCCTTATTGGATGATGTCCATTTACGTGCCGGCCTGAATGTACATAAGGGTCAGATTACTTGCAAAGAAGTGGCTGATGATCTTGGTTACGAGTACCACAGTGCGGAATCTGTGCTTGGTTAAATATTAGAGAGTATCTAACTAAACTGAAGTTATCTGAGGGCGGTATAATCCGCCCTCTTTTAATTTAAATCGAAAAAACCTTGCAACGAATTCTAAAATGGTTGCGAAACATCGCTCTGATACTCGCCTCATTATTTTTTTTGGCGCTTATTCTGGAACTTTCTACGCGTTTTTTCAGCGACCTTCCCCCTCGCCTTCTACAACGGAATGCACAGATTGGTGGCGCTTACATCCCGAACATCCAGGTTACTCTTAAAGGCCCTGAATCTGGCCAACAGATTGCAATTCGTACGAATAATGAAGGTTTTCGTGGCGCCGAAGTCTCTCGACAAAAACCTGCCAACACATTGCGCATAGCGGTTCTGGGAGACTCCCAGATGGCGGCGATTAATACGCCAGAGAAGCATATCTTCAGTTCCTTACTGGAGAAAAAATTGGCCGCTGAACATCCTGATAATAATTGGCAAGTTTTGAATTTCAGCGTATCTGGCGCTAGCACCGGTCAGGAGTTAAATTTATACCGAAAGGTTGTTCGACAATACCAGCCAGATCTGGTTATTTGCGTTTATTACAACGGCAACGATTTCTCCGACAATAGTCTGGTTATGAGTCGCAATCCTCGCATCTACCTCACCCTGGACGCCAACGGCAATTTAGTCACACAAAGCTTAGACGGGGCTGGTGGTCTTCTGGCCTGGATCAAGCGTCACTCCCGTTTTTATCAATGGCAAAAACTCACCGTGCGTGCTGCGAGAAAAAATGCCATTAAGTCAGGTTGGCTAGGCAGTAAAAACAGGATTCGTGGTGGCCTGCTTGCCTATATTAATCCACAAAATAACCCAACACTTTCTGCCGTCTGGCAACTGAATGACGCCCTGCTTGGTACGTTCAATACAGAAGTTAAAAATGATGGAGCCCAGTTTCTACTGGTATCTATACCGCATAGCCTGGAATTTGACAGAGATGTACTCGAACGCATCAATATCAGTATGAGCCAGGCCGGCTATGCAGATAGTTTCTCCCCAGCCCAGGTCGAGTCTCGTCTGAGAAGCACATCACGGTCACACGATATCTCAGCCATTTTTCTCAACGATAAATTCGCTCAAAGCCTGGCTCACGGAAAAATAGCAGATCGAAATTTTCATTTAACTTACCTGAATGGAAACGGCCATATTAATGAAGCAGCCCATCGTTTAATTAGCGATGTGGTAGGTGACGCTATAAAGGTCGACGAAACCGGCAATTCAGGTTTAAGCATTTTAAATTGAAGAGGCATGTTTCTGGTAAAGAAATAGATAATGAACGAGTTATTATGCTTTTTTTAAACCCCTTCAGGTTGCCGACTAAAAGCCAGGCAACTATAGTTTTATGTTTATTTAATCCTGACATTCAGAATAACCCCTAACTAGAGGAATACAATAATGCCCGATGTAGACCTGCCCTTCGAACGCAGTGAGTATGCGATTCGCCTGAACAAAGTAAGACAGGCCATGGAATTATCTGCGATCGAAATTCTTATCGTCTCAGATCCATCCAATATGGCCTGGCTAACCGGCTATGACGGTTGGTCATTCTATGTACACCAGGCTGTGATTATCACGCTAGACGATCAACCCTTGTGGTGGGGTCGAGGTATCGATGAGTTTGGCGCATTACGCACGGTCTATATGCCTGACTCCCACGTTTTGAGTTACAACGACGACTATGTGCAGTCCACCGAAAGACATGCGATGGATCATCTATCCGACATAATCAAGGCCAGGGACTGGGGCAGTAAACACATTGGTGTTGAGCTGGAAAACTATTATTTTTCTGCGGCGGCCTATCTTTCATTACTGAAGAATTTGCCTAATGCGAGCCTGATTGATGCGACCGCACTAGTTAACTGGCAACGCACCATTAAATCAGCAACAGAACTGACTTATATGCGTCGAGCAGCCCGCATTGTTGAAAAGATGCATGACCGCGTGCTCGAGAAGATACAACCCGGTATAAGAAAAAATGACCTGGTAGCAGAAATTTATCAGCAGGGCATTCAAGGTGCTGATGGATACGGTGGGGATTATCCAGCTATCGTACCTTTAACGCCTACGGGCCTTGATGCAACTGCCGCCCATCTCACCTGGAACGATAAGCCCATGCAATCCGGTGAAGGCACTTTTTTTGAGATCTCTGGCTGTTATCGCCGCTATCACGCGCCACTTTGTAGAACCGTCTTTCTCGGCGAGCCGCCTGCGGATATGTTAGAGGCTGAAAAAGCAGTAGTAGAAGGCCTTGAGGAGGGCCTGCAGGCAGCTCAAGCTGGCAATCGTGCCTGCGATGTGGCGAATGCTTTATACACCGCGCTGGAACGGCGTGGCATTTCCAAGGATGGCCGATGTGGCTATCCGATTGGGATTTCCTACCCACCCGATTGGGGTGAGCGCACCATCAGCTTTCGTCGCAGTGACGAGACTGTTCTCGAACCCGGAATGACATTCCACTTTATGCCCGGCATTTGGGCCGATACCTGGGGTCTGGAAATAACCGAGACGATACTTATTCGACAACAAGGTCCCGCGGAATGTCTGGCCGACTATCCACGCAAACTTTTTGTCAGATAGCGGGGCAATTTGGAGTCATTCGTTCTTTAGAAATTTACTGGAGGTGAACCGCCAGGCGAATACATTCCCCAATAGTGCGAGGGGCAAAAACCCGGCAAACAACCAAAAGGCGGCAGTCTTTATTATAGTGGCGTCACTATTATCTGAAAGGCCGAGTCCGTTGGCTATTAAGCCGCTTAGCGCGGCTCCCAGAGCAAATCCGGTCTGCTGAGTTATCGGTAACATTGAAGATGCCCTGCCCTTGTCTTCAGCGGGGGCAGCAGCGACTAAACGCTTGATGATATAGCCCCACATCATGCCCATTCCAAAATTCAAGAAGATTGCCGCAAAAACCACGAACCACAAAGATACGAGCGGAAATGCGATTGCCATAAGACCCAGTCCGATAAATACGATAGCACTACCGGTCCTAATCAGCCTGGGCTCATTCTGTTCCATAACACCACTCAGTGAAATTGCGGCAAAACCCCATGCCAGGGATTCAACCAGGACTACGAAACCTGCTTGCAATGGACTCAAATCATACAAATTGATAAGAATAAACGGTCCGTAAACCAGAAAGGACATTATAGAAAGACTCAGGATAAACGTTGCCACCAATCCATTCGCCATGGGAGATTGGATGTCACTGGCGGCGCTGGGGAAAATTTTATTAGTGTTACTTCGACGGTCTCGAGCAATAAATAAAGCCAGTGCAACACATCCGGCAAGCACCATTAAGGGAGACCCAACGTTGGTGTAATTCACCCCGGAAAGAGAAAACAACAATATTGCCGAACATAAAAATCCAATACGAAAAATGGGTATCTTTCCAGCAACTTGAGGGTTTGATTTTTCTCCCCCACTAAGTAAGTAGTAAACCGCAGGTATCAACAAAACCCCCTGGATTGCAAAGGACCAGAACGCCCAACGCCAGGAGCCATAGGTTGCAAATGCACCACCAATAGTAGGGCCACTAAGCGCAGCCATAGTCCATATCACAGAAACCAGGCCAACTGTTTTTGGTATTAAACGACTGGGAAAAAATCGCTCTTGTGCGATATAAACCAGAGCAATCAGCGCACCACCTCCAACTCCCTGAGTTAATCGACCAACCAACAACCAGGACATAAGTGGTGCAGAGGCGACTGCAATACAGCCTACAACATAGACGCAGGCGAATCCTGCCATGGTATGTTGAAAACCATGTTTGTTAACCACAAATCCAACTGAGGCTGCGGAGGCGATAGAACCGGCGAGGTAGAGTGCGAAAGTCCAGCTAATTAGAGAGAAGCCACCAATCTCGGCGATGGCAGATGGCATAGTTGTAGCGGTTAACATGGAGTTGGATGCATGCAACCAGACTGCCATGCAAAGCGTAATCAGTTTGGGCAGCAAGGCCCGATTCAGCAGCTCGCTCCACAGCGGTTTTTGATTACGGTCGTCCATAGCCGAAACGATTCCGGAGATGATTTTTACTAGCAGCTAGTGGGTTGTTTTCCATAGTCTCTAAACCGCTCCAGGGCTTCATCCATTTGCTCATCAGTCAAACAAACCGGCTCACCGGCGGCAAGACTCAGCAAATATTGCTTGGCGAGCAATTCCACTTCACCGGCTCGCCATAGAGCCTCTTTCAAATCGCGGCCAAAGGCTATGATGCCATGATTAGCCAACAGGCAGGCCGATCGGTCTTTAAGGGCGATAAGCATATTGCGGGATAGTTCTGCGCTGCCGAAAGTAGCGTACTCAGCACATCGAATATCCTTTCCGCCGGCTATCGCGACCATGTAGTGAAAGGCTGGAATATCTTTATTCAAACAGGCCAGCGCAGTGGCGTAGGCGGGGTGTGCATGAACGACCGCTTTAGCCAATTTGTGACGGCGATAAATGTCCAGATGCATTCGCCATTCCGAAGAAGGCTTGCGCCTGCCGTCAAAATTTCCTTGCTGATCTATCCAGGTCATGTCATCTGGCACGAGCTCTGAATAATCCATTCCACTCGGTGTAATCAGACAGCCATTTTTGAAACGATAACTGATGTTGCCTGACTTACCTTGATTTAATTCAGAACCATTCATAGCAAGGCAAGCTTCGATAATGACCTCCCCTAGTTGTTGTCTGCGGCCCACTACAGCTAAACAACTCTTCTAAAGAGAAGTAAAGACACTATAAGAAATAGTATTAAAGGAGCCAATGCACCAATTACAGGCTCTATACCGTAGGCCAACACCACATAGCCCAGTGATTTATTCGATGCGTAAAACCCTAATCCCATCATAATTCCGATGAATAAGTTTCGACCGCTATTGCCACTACGTAAACTACCAAATACAAAAGGTATCGCCAGGCAAATCATTACTGCGATAGACAACGGCAAAACCATTTTATTCCAGTAAGACAACTCGTACTGACTGGTCACCTGTTCGTTTTTGCGTAAATGTTGAATGTAGCGTCGTAGTTGCCAAACCGACATTTGTTCAGGGGTAACCAGAAACACCTCCATTATCTGTGGCGAGACTGTGGTTTCCCAATTAGCTGCAGGTAGCTTTCGGGTATCCGCCATTCCATCTTCCTGAATGACAGTTTGACGCACTTCGTTAAGACGCCACTTATCCAGCTCAAAACGACCGCTTGTGGCATATACCAAAGACCGTAAACGACCATGTTGATCAAATTCAAACACACGGATTCTAAGCAATGTGAGATCCGGCAATACTTCACCAATATTCACATAGGTGGTGGTATCACGCATCCACAAACCATACTCAGTTTGTTGCCTGATGGATTCTTGCATGGCGCTAATACGTCCGTTTTTGGCATTTGTTTCGGTAATTGGGCTAACAAACTCTCCAATTACAAAAGCTATTATCACCATTACCAAACCGGTTTTCAAAACAGCGCTAGTAATCTGGGTTAGCGAGAACCCAGACGCGCGCATAACGATCAACTCGGAATCTGTTGCCAGAGAATTCAGGGCCAGAATGGTCCCCAATAACGCACCCATAGGAAACAACTCGTAGAGCGTGTAGGGCATGGAAAGGCCCACAAACTTTATGACTTCCCAGATACCATAGTTACCGACCCCGAGGTCACCCAGCTGATCGATAAAATTAACGAAGGTGAATAACCCTAGTAAAACACCCAAAGCAATAGCACTATGGTTGGCAATTACCCGCCCAAGATAATAATCAATGACCATGAGGATTCCTTTTCTGCACAACCCTAACTCTGGATTTCGATTTACGACCTGGTTTTGGTCTAGATTTACCGAACAATCTTGGAATAATCGGTTTGTTAGCAACATGTCGATTTAAAAGATACATGCCGATCATCAGAAATACCCCATGTACATACCAGACACCCAGTCGAGGGTCCAGATCACCCTTGCGCATTAATGCGATAGCAAAGCCAATTAGATTGGCATAGGCGAAATAACAGAGAAAGGCGAAAATCATTTTAGAAACACGACGGGAACGTGCATCAACACTACTGAAGGCCACGGCGAACAAAATCAGCACCGGAATCACCATCACCTTGGAAATTCGCCAATTCAACTCCGCCAGCCTGATATGATGGCCCGATTTAAGCAGCTCTCCCGTGGTCATCCCCTTCACCGGCATTGCCAGATTATTGGCCGGCTTTTCCTCCAGGCGGATAGCATAAGTCTCAAAATCTATAACCGTATATTCCGTCTCACCTGGCACACCGGTATAGCGCGTCCCATCTTTGAGCACTAAAAATAAATCGTTAGTAGCCACATCAACACTCTGAAACCCGATGCTGGCAATAACTACTATTTCGTCACCCTGCTCCTGACCATAGAAAAATATATTTTCGTAATAGCCTAAATCGGCATTAAATCGTTCAATGAAATAAACCCCGCCTCGCCTGGTTTCAGTGAACACACCAGGCGAAAGACCAGTAATCTCTGCATTGCTCTCAAATTGTTGCTGAATTGACTCGATTACCCGTACTGACAAAGGTGATAGATAGAGGGAGAAAAGGCCAACCAGCATCGAAACAACAATGGCTAGTCCCATCAGGGGCTTCATAAACTGCGCGGGACTTATACCGCAGGCGTTTATAACTGCCATTTCGTTATCCCGACTCCATCTTCCGAGCACCATCAATACCGAGACATAGAGTACTAATGGTAAAATAATATCCACGTTGGTCATCAAACGCAGAAACAATAACTGCATCACACTATCCAGTGGAATCACACCTTCAGCAGCCTGACGTAGTACACTGACTAGTCGAATCACCATAAAAATCGACAACAGAACCATAGCCACAGCGCCACAGGTCTGAACAGTTTCGCGCAACAGAGCGCGGTTCAGAATCAAGACTTATAGCCCCCTGAGTCGAATATTTTGGTCATGGTTTATCATTAGGAAGTGTATTGGGTAACGTTACGGACACTTTGAGTGCAATTAAGTGCTGAAAGAAGCTGACCTGATCGTGAAATTTTATCAGCAAGCCCGTAAAATTACCTGCCTAAACTTAAAAACTCCGCAATTCATGAGGCGTACTTAATGAAACATAGTGTAACGACCGCAAATCCTGTTAACCAGGCCACTGATTGCCTGATAGTGGCGGTCTTCGAAAACCAGCAACTGAGTGCCAGTGCCGCCGCCATAGATAAAGCCCTGGGCGGAATTATAGGCTCCACCTTAAAGGCTGGGGATATAAATGGTAAGTGTGGTGAAGTTTTAATGTTTCCCTCTGTTAAAGGCATAAAGCCCGCACGAGTATTGCTATGCGGCCAGGGCAAACAAGGCAATGAGCTTTCCGGAAATGAGCTTCGAAAAGTGACTACCGCTGTTTTCAAAAGTTTGAAAAAATCCAGAATTGCAGAAGTGACCTGGTGCCTTGATGACACCAAGCTTAAGCAGCACAGTACTGCCGACACGGTGGCCGGGATAGTCGAAAGCGCCGACTACACGTTATACACTTTTGATCAGCTAAAAGAGAAAAAAACCAAATATCGCTTCAAGCATCTGCGTTTATATTGCCAGTCCCGCAGCACCTCCAATGCAGTTCAAACAGGTACTGATCGTGGCCAGGCCATTGCCAATGGTGTAAAGCTGGCGCGGGACCTGGGCAACTTACCCGGCAATATTTGTACGCCAACCTATCTCGCGGATGAAGCGAAAAAGCTGCAGAAAAGCCATAAGCTTAAAGTGACTGTACTGGACGAGGCTCGTATGGCCAAGCTTGGCATGGGTTCTTTTCTATCCGTGTCCCGGGGCAGTCGGGAGCCAGCCAAATTAATTGTCATGGAGTACAAAGGTGGCGGCAAGGATGATCAGCCGGTGGCTTTAGTTGGTAAAGGACTGACTTTTGACGCTGGTGGCATCTCATTAAAACCTGCTGCAGCAATGGACGAAATGAAATATGACATGTGTGGTGGGGCCAGTGTTTTTGGTGCAATGGTTGCTATAGCCGAAATGAAGTTACCTATCAATGTTGTAGGAATCGTACCATCCAGCGAAAACCTGCCTGATGGCGATGCCAATAAACCTGGAGACATCGTCACCAGCATGGCTGGCAAAACTATTGAAATCCTCAATACTGACGCAGAAGGTCGCTTAATTCTCTGCGACGCCTTAACTTACTGTAGAAAATTTAATCCCGCTGCGGTTATCGATATAGCCACTCTGACCGGGGCTTGCGTCATTGCGCTCGGCGCTCACCCATCGGGTCTATTTACAAAAAGTGATGAATTGAGTGACGAAATTCTTGCTGCGGGCGAGCAGTGCGGTGACAGAGCCTGGCGCATGCCGCTGTGGGATGACTATCAGAGTCAACTCAACAGTCCTTTCGCTGATATGGCTAATATCGGTGGTCGTGGCGCCGGTGCGGTAACTGCCGCCTGCTTCCTGGCCAGGTTTACTGAGGATTTAAATTGGGCGCATCTGGACATAGCTGGAACAGCCTGGACTTCCGGTGCAAGCAAGTCGTCAACTGGTCGACCGGTTGGCTTGTTAACCCGTTTTGTGATGAATCGCGCAGCACAATAAATGCTCGGAAAAGTAGACTTCTATCTGTTAGCCAGTCCCGTTGCCAATGGCAGCGCGAGACTGGCCTGCAGGGTTATCGAAAAAGCCTGGAGTAGTGGGCATTCCATTGCTCTTTGTGTAAACGACGCGGACCAGGCTATGGCGATGGATGACTTATTATGGACTTATTCGCAAAGTACATTCATTCCTCACAGCCTGGTACATTTAAATACGCAAGACCCGGTGTTAATATTCACTGATCTGCCAGATCTTTCACAAGCAAAAGAAACCATAGTCGTTAGCATGCGAACCGAGGTTCTACCGCCAAGCTTTTTAAGCCATCGTATTGCAGATATTATTGGCGATTCTGATGTAGAAAGATCCGCAGCAAGACAACGCTATAAACACTACCGTGATCATGGCATTGAACCTGGCACCCACAAAATTTAGGGTAACTCTGAATTGATCAAAGATTCTTTAGCACCTACTTCACCACCAAATATACGGTCACACACTAGTGAACGACAAGATGACGCTTGACCATCCCGAACTTGACAATCTGATTGAGGAATTAAGAGAGTTGAAAAGATTTATTGAAGATGACGCAGCGGTAATTCCCGACTTACTTCGCAATCGGTCAGACACAAAATTCGACAATTCGAAAGATGAAAGCAAAGATAACTTGATTGAAACGATAAGACAGAGTAAATCAGCTCAATCAGACGGGCTTCCCCGACTAGATGATGTGATAGTTCGAACAGAACGGGTCAAACATCAAATGGACTTGCTCAGTGATGCGATTCCGCAAACCCAGTCCGCAACTACAGTAAATTCTTCGCAACCTACATCAATCATCGAAGAAGATGCTCGGACACCAACGCCTGTGATCACGCCGTCGGAACAAATGGCACCTAACACAGATAATACGCCACCAGCTTCGTCTGCGGTTGAATCTAAAGATGCAGATGAACAGGAAGGCGATGATGCGAATCTAACGGAATTCGTCTACGACCTGGCCGATCGAATTATCCAGTCTCTTGATGACAAACTTATGTCCAGAACCGGTGAAGAGTTACCCGATGATTTGAGACGGGAGTTTCGAGAAACTGTTGCAGATATTCTCTATGAATGGACCTGAGCCAACAATTCTAGACTGATTAGACAAAAATCATACTGACTGAGAAAGCGCTGATAAGATTCAGTATAATCTCTACCGGCACACTGCCCCAGGCAAGTTAATTGCCAGCTTTTCCCATTATCTGCCCTGCCCCGAGCTATACATGAGCACTCTGGATAAAACCTACGACCCCCATGCCATCGAACAATCTCTTTATCAGGATTGGGAGGCCAAAGGCTATTTCAAACCCAGTGGCAAAGGCGACCCTTACTGCATCATGATTCCGCCGCCGAATGTTACTGGCAGTTTGCACATGGGGCATGCTTTTCAGGACACCATCATGGATGGACTGATTCGCTACCACCGTATGAAAGGTCGTGATACGTTATGGCAGCCAGGCACTGATCATGCAGGAATAGCCACACAGATGGTGGTAGAACGCCAGCTGGAACAGGAGTCGTTGACTCGACACGATCTTGGTCGGGAAAAGTTTATAGAAAGAGTTTGGGAGTGGAAGAAAGAATCTGGCGGCACAATCACCCACCAACTTAGACGCATGGGTACCTCACCTGATTGGAGTAAAGAACGCTTCACTATGGACGATGGTCTATCCGATGCAGTAAAGGAAGTATTTGTAAAGTTATACAAGGAGGATTTGATATACCGAGGTAAGCGGCTGGTTAACTGGGACCCGGTTTTACATACCGCGTTATCTGATCTGGAAGTACTTTCTGCGGAAGAAAATGGCTTTCTATGGCATATCCGCTATCCAGTAACTGACAGCGATGATTATGTAGTGGTTGCCACTACACGCCCGGAAACCATGCTGGGTGACTGTGCAGTCGCCGTGCACCCGGACGACGAACGTTATCAACATCTGCTGGGCAAGACACTAACCTTGCCTTTGACCAACCGCCGCATTCCAGTCATTGCCGATGATTATGTCGATCCAGAATTTGGTACAGGCTGTGTAAAAATTACACCCGCCCACGACGTCAATGACTATGCGGTCTGGCAACGTCATAAAGATAATCCAGCAATTACTGCATTGGCCCATGGTGGCTTGATTAATATTCTGACCGATGATGCAGCAATAAGAGCTCATGAAGAAGATGAATCAGGGTTGCTGCCTGAGGCTTATATCGGCCTGGACCGCTTTGTAGCACGCAAGCAAATCATCGCTGATCTGCAATCGCAGGGCCTGGTTGAAAAAATCGATGATCATAAATTGATGGTTCCCAGGGGCGACCGAAGTAACGCGATAGTTGAGCCTTACCTAACGGATCAATGGTATGTGCGTGCTGATGTTCTGGCCAAGCCATCTATTGAAGCCGTAGAGAGTGGCAAAATTCGCTTTGTTCCAGATAACTGGAAGAACACTTACTTTGAGTGGATGCGCAATATACAAGACTGGTGTATTAGTCGACAGATCTGGTGGGGACATCGAATTCCGGCATGGTATGACCTGGATGGCAATGTATACGTTGGCCTCTCTGAGCCGGAAGTCAGGCAGCAGTATTCCCTCGACGATTCCCTTCAGCTCAGACAGGACGACGACGTACTCGATACCTGGTTCAGCTCAGCGCTTTGGCCATTTTCCACGCTTGGCTGGCCTGAAAAAACTGACCGACTCGACACCTACTACCCAACATCGGTGTTGGTCACTGGTTTCGACATCATATTTTTCTGGGTAGCCAGAATGATTATGTTCGGCATCAAGTTTATGGACGAGATACCCTTTCAGGAAGTTTATATTCATGGGCTGGTGCGTGACGCCCATGGCAATAAGATGTCGAAATCAAAAGGCAATGTTCTCGACCCAATTGATTTGATAGACGGGATTGAACTGGAAACACTGGTCAATAAACGCACCAGTGGCATGATGCAGCCCCATCTGGCGAAGAAAATAGCCCAACAAACTCGTGAAGATTTTCCAGACGGCATTGCCAGTTTTGGTACAGACGCATTGCGCTTCACCTTCGCCTCGCTGGCTACGAACGGCAGAGATATAAATTTCGACCTGGGTCGAATATCTGGCTATCGAAACTTCTGTAACAAGTTATGGAATGCAGCCCGCTATGTCCTGATGAATATCGAGGACAAAGACTGCGGCCAGCTAGGTGGTCAGGTTGAGTTCTCAGCAGCGGACCGCTGGATTCGATCTCGTCTGCAACGTACCGAAAAAGACGTTACCGAAGCATTTACCACTTATCGTTTTGATTTGGCCGCTCAAGCAATTTACGATTTCAGCTGGAATGCTTACTGCGACTGGTATTTAGAACTATCCAAGCCGGTTTTGAATGACCCCAATGCCAGTGAGGCCGAGCTACGCGGCACTCGTCGTACATTGGTTCGTGTGCTTGAGACCATATTGCGTTTGGCCCACCCTATCATGCCTTATATAACCGACACCATCTGGCGGCGTATAGCAGAGCAAGCTGGTGCAGAGGGTGAAAGCATTATGATCTGCCCTTTCCCCGAAGCTGATGATGCGGTAATTGATACTCAAGCCGAAGCCGATATGGATTGGGTTCAACAATTTATATTGGGCATTCGCAAAATCAAAGCTGAAATGAACATAAAGCCTGGCCAGCCAGTAGATGTCTTGCTAGTAAATTGCACCGATCGGGATAAACAACGCCTTTCGGACAATCGTCGTTACCTGGATTTTCTGGCCCGAACACAATCGATTAGTGTGCTTGAAAATAGCCAGGAAGCCCCTGAATCGGCCACTGCTCTGGTGGGTAACATGCAGGTATTAATACCTCTTGCTGGGCTGATTGATCGGGATGCCGAAATGCAGCGTTTGAGCCGAGAAATGGAGAAACTTGAAAAAGATCGTCAAAAAGTAGCTGGCAAGTTACAAAATCCAAAATTTGTAGAGCGAGCACCCGCAGCGATAGTTGAAAAAGAACAGGGCCGATTATCTGAGCTTGAAAACGCGCTTGAAAATTTACGCGGTCAACTTGTAAAGATTCAGTCGATGGATAGCTAGATGCAATTTCACGATAGTGAAACTGGCGCCATGCGCAAGCGTCTGGCTGAGCTCAAGACTGAGCATAGAGATCTGGATCAGGCCCTTGATGCCTTGCAGCAAGCGACTTATGTTGATCAACTGCAGATACGCCGTCTAAAAAAACGTAAGCTTCAGTTAAAAGATACGATTATTTATATACAGGGTGCGCTGATTCATGATGAGCCGGCGTAAACACACGAGGTAGATACTTCCTCAGCGTTAACCTGGTGAACTGAAAATATTGGGAGTCTAGTCGCTTGCCAAATCAATCCCATAATTCAATCGATTGTTGAGAAACGAAGGGTGAGTATTCCGGTGCATCGGCAACGAGTTTCTTGTTTTCGTCAAAATCTGTATATCGATTAAATGGTATGATTTTCCGTTGGTCAACATTATTGAGCCAATCGGCCCACTGATTACGGTACCAATCCAGGTCACTGAGTCCATCTTCATGGGCTTGCATGGATGCAACGCCACCTATGCCGTGTAATATCTCTGGCTGTAAAACATTAAGGCCAATATATCGAAAAGGAAACAAAATCGGCCAGGCGATCAGTCGGGCATCACCTTCTCGTCCGTTATAGGAGTACGAATCGCCGGAGGCGCCGGTAGTAATACAAGCGAGCATTTTCTTTCCTTTACATATTCCCGCGTCATATCGCATAGCACTTCGATAGACAGAACCATAAACAAAAACACGATCCATCCAACCTTTTAGTATTGCCGGCATACCAAACCACCACAAAGGAAAATGTACGATGAGCAAATCAGCCTGAAGTAATTTATCTCGTTCGGTTGCCACATCCTGAGGTGTTGTATCGTTCTTAGCGTTAAATCTCTGCTCAGTCTGGGCATGAAACTGTTTGATAGCCTTTGATAATGCATTCGCCCTTCCCGCGGGTCGAAGTTATCCGTATAGAGATCGGAAAAGGTTACCTGATATCCTGCTCGCTCCAATCTCGAGTGGCTAATGCTCGCTAGTAGACCGTTAAACGATTTAATTTCAGGATGTGCCAGAACAGTATGTGCTTTCATGGTTAATTCTCGGTCGTGATAATCTCTGGTAAACGTATCGTCCACACTATCTACGCTGGTTAAAGCGGCGACCAACTAATGATGCTGCAATATTAGTTTTCTGCACATCTATTGCGCCACCCGCGATACCCCAACCCCAGGCGTCGCGCATTTTCTGCTCAACGGGATACTCGCTGGAATAACCGTAACCGCCCATAAGTTGCATCGCCTTGCCTGTAACATCACGGGCCATTTGATTAGCGAAACATTTTGCAATGGAGCTTTCACCAACCGATGGCAGATCTGACTGGGCATTAACCACCGCCCGATAGAGTAGCATTCGTGCGGCGTCGAGTTGCATTTTCATCTCCGCCAGCGATAATTGCACGGCCTGAAATTCTACCAACTGCTTCCCAAATTGTTCGCGTTGCTGGACGTACTCCAATACATAATCAAAAGCCGACTGGGCGCACGCCAGGCTCATAGTGGTGTTGCCACAACGCTCAAGATCGAAGGCCTCCATTAATTGGCGAAAGCCCCCTGCACCAACGATCACATTTTCAGCTGGCACTTCCACCTCATCAAAAAACATATCGCAACTGGTCACACCACGAAAACCCATATGTTGTTCTCGTTTGCCAAAACTTAAGCCATCTGAATTTGCTTCTACCAATACCGCACCAATCCCAGCCGCGCCGGTTGCTTCAGACATTCGGCAATACACCACATACGCGTCTGCATGACCAGCACCGGAACACCAACGTTTGGAGCCATTTAGAATAACCCTGGTTCCTACTGTTTTGGCTGTAGTTTTAAGATCAGTTAAAGCCGTGCCAGCCTGAGGCTCAGACATGGAAACGGCTATCATCATCCGTCCAGCACATACCTCTGGCAATAAACGCTCTCGTAGTGGTTCCGGTGCAAAATGGGCAATGGCTAGTGTTGGACCAAAGCTGCTTTCAAAAACAGGGAAAGCTATTGCTATGGAAATTTTTGCGATTTCTTCCAGCACTAGTACTGCGTCAAAATGAGTCATGCCAGCCCCACCATAAGCGGTTGGCAAGTTCACACCCAACATACCGAGCTCGGCAAAACGATTGACCAGATCACGGTCTGGTGGGCAATCATTACGCTCCATTTTTTTGGCTATGTCTGGAAGTTCAGATTGGGCAAATTTGCGCACTGTATCCTGTAACGCCTGCTGCTCTGTGGTCAGTTCAAAATTCATTTTCTATTACTCAAACAATTAAAACGACAATAATCTTGTTCCAAAGAATCTGCTGCTAGCTTACTATGTAGCGCCTGTTTTTACCTGCTAAACCAGTTTCCATGAAAGAAAATAGTTCCAGCCCAATGGCTCTCTCAGGGCTCAAAGTTCTCGATCTAAGTCGCATACTTGCCGGTCCGTGGTCAACCCAGGTGTTAGCCGATTTAGGTGCAGACGTGGTTAAGGTCGAGTCACCTGATGGCGGCGATGATACCCGTAAGTGGGGCCCGCCTTTTATTCAAAAAGCCGATGGAGAATCCGCCGAGGCCGCCTATTTTTCCGCCTGCAATAGAAATAAACGATCGATCTGCATCGACTTTTCAACCGAGGAAGGCGCAAAATTAGTGCGCTCGCTGGCTATGCAGGCCGATATACTGGTAGAAAACTATAAACTTAATGGTTTGAAAAAATATTCACTAGACTACGAAAGCATCAAGGAAATTAATCCGGGAATTATTTATTGTTCTATTACCGGCTTTGGGCAAACGGGTCCCTATGCCCACCGTGCGGGATATGATTTTTTAATCCAGGGCATGGGTGGGCTCATGAGCATTACCGGTCAACCCGATGGCTCAGAAGGTGCAGAGCCTGTAAAAGTCGGCGTAGCGGTAGCAGATCTTTTCACCGGCATGTATGCAAGTACATCCATACTTGCTGCTCTTAATTATCGAAATACTACGGGAGAAGGTCAATATATTGATTGCTCACTACTGGATAGTCAGGTCGCCATGCTAGCTAACCAGGCATCCAATTGGTTAAATGGCAACATGCAGCCAACCCGTATGGGCAATAACCATCCTAACGTGGTGCCTTATCGGGTTTACGAGGTGAGTGACGGTTTCGTTATTATCAGTTGTGGCAACGATGGCCAGTTCAAGCGATTGGGTGCGGCACTTGGTGAACCAGAGCTTGGCGAAGACCATCGCTTTTCCACCAATGCGGCTCGTATTGAAAATAGATCTGCTATCGACACACGATTATCTGATCTGTTAATAAAACTCAGTCGAAGCCATGTTATAGAAATTCTGGAAGAAGCCAGGGTTCCCTGTGGCCCGATTAATAATTTGTCTGATGTGTTCGATGATCCGCACGTGATAGACAGGGGATTACACGTGCAGCTTGAACGGTCCGATGGCGCGACCATTAGCAGCCCGGCATTTCCGGCAAAACTTAGTCTGACACCAGCCAGTTATCGTTCCGCGCCGCCGGCTCTTGGAGCAGACTCCAACAGCATTTTAAAGGACTGGCTGGAAGTGTCAGACTAACTCTGAAGTCTTGTGCTTCGGGTATTTCGGGTGTTTTGAATCTGTGATTTTGTTCTTAACTGATTTTGTTCTTAACTAAGCTACCAAGCAGAATTGCTGCCGCAATAGTGGCAGTTTCAATTCTCAAGATGGACTCCGCCAACTGTAGTGGCTCGAAACCCGATGCATTAAACCGAGCCTTCTCTTCCTCATCTAACCCGCCCTCTGGGCCAATAACAATCGTTTGTGTTAGTGACCCCACAGCAGATCCGATTAATGGGTTGCAGCCACCCGCATCTGCTAGCCACCTACCTCCGCCTACTGAAGACACCTTGTTTAGGAACTGATCAACACTGCAAAGTGACTTCACTTCTGGCAGGTAGGCACGTCTCGATTGCTTGCAAGCATCTATTATTACGTGCTGCCATCTTTGTTGCCTCTCACGACGACCGTCGGGCTGACTCCTCGCATAGATTAGCGGTGTGATGGTCGTAACACCTAACTGAGTAAGCATATCCAGCATTGTTTCCATACGATCTCCTTTGGGTATTGCGGTTGCGATATGTAGTTGCAAGGGAGAGGGTTGAATAAACTCTACAGATTTCACATCAAGTTCAACGCCATTCTTTTTATGGATATTAGTAATCTGGCATTGAGCCACATAACCTTTTCCATTTATCAGTAAAACTTGATTGCCTATACGATGTCGCTTAACCCGACTCATATGCTCGGCTTCTCGATTATTCACAATAACCTTTCTGCCCGAAACCAGGGGTTCAATGCTGTCAAAATAGAACCTGTCAGTCTGTGCTGTCATCACTTTGTTCCAGGTGGTTATTGATATATACGTCGTAATTAACGGTCCGTCCCTGTACACGATGATGGATTGGTTCCTGTAGAGGTTTCATTCGGTCCGGTCGTTTTACCACAACTCGATGAAATCGCTGTTGGGCCACTTCGAATAACTGCATCACATCCAGATCATCGCCAGCCAGAGATCTAATGGTACGTAGCGTTTGCCGGGGAATCGCAGACTTACCTGAAGGAGGAAACATCGGATCCAGATAGACAGTATCAGCTTTAAGCTTCAACAAAGTTTCACAACCATCGCCAAAAACCACATCAAGATATTTATTGGATTCTTCTCCCAATCTTCTTTTTGCATCCAATAACAGAGCAGCGATAGCCGGGCATCGTTCAACACAGGTAACCTGGTAACCTAAACTAGCCAAGTGAATACTATCCTTGCCAAGACCGGCAGTCGCATCAATTACCGTTCTGGAGGACCGGCCAATTGCTCGACTAATCAGGTCCTTGCGAGAAATGCCACGACGTTTTCTGGAGAAATCCACTGCTAAAGGACGAATATTGCTCTGACCAGAACTAACTAATTGAAGAATACCTTCTCTCATCATGAGTTTGTTTCTGGCATTTACGTTTATGGCCAGGCCACAGTGCTGCGCGAGCTGACGTAAAAACTCCTGCTCGGGCTCATTTCCTATAACTATACTGACAAGGTTATCGTGCACTGACTTCATCGTGATAAAATTAGCATCGCGCTGTCCACTATTCGAGTAGTCAGCACATAATATAAATAGTCTTACATTTTAAATCATCAGGATTGCAACTATGGGTTTTCTAGCCGGTAAAAAAGCCTTGATTGTTGGTGTTGCCAGCAATCGTTCCATCGCATGGGGAATTGCCAGTGCAATGCGACGAGAAGGGGCCGAGTTGGCCTTCACGTACCAAACTGAGAAGCTAAAGCCCCGAGTAGAGAAATTTGCTGGGCAATTGGATTCTGACATTGTACTGCCCTGTGACGTACACAGCGATGAAGAAATTGAATCAGTATTCACAAGCCTTGAAAATTATTGGGACGGTCTGGATGTAATCGTTCATTCAGTGGCGTTTGCGCCCAGCGGTGAACTGGAAGGATTGTATCTCGATGCGGTTACTCGGGAGGGGTTTCTCACCGCTCACGAAATCAGCTCATACAGTTTTGCTGCATTAGCCAAGGCCGGACGAGATATGATGGCAGGAAGAAATGGTTCTTTAATTACCCTTTCCTATATTGGCTCTTTACGTTCTATGCCCGGTTATAACGTCATGGGTCTGGCCAAAGCCAGTCTAGAGGCCAACGTAAGATATCTTGCACAAAGCCTCGGACCTGAGGGAATTCGAGTCAATGGCATATCCGCTGGCCCAATAAGAACGCTTGCGGCTTCTGGCATTAAAGGCTTTAGGAAAATGATGGAATTTTATGAGAAAGCCACCCCATTAGGACGCGGCGTAACCATTGACGAGGTGGGTAATACAGCTGCCTTTCTGTGCTCTGATCTAGCTTCTGGCATTACCGGTGAAATAACCTATGTTGACGGAGGCTTTAATACCGTCGGTATAAGTCAGCGTTTTACTGAAGAATAGCCGCCAGGAAAATTCTACCTGGAATGCAAAAACCCGGACTTCGTGAGAATCCGGGTTAACAAAACACGCTCTTACCAGACAGGCTAAGGGGTATTGGCAACTAAAACTGCTTGCTATAAGCGGTCTTCGTGAATTGTATAATCGGAGGCTTTCATTAAGCCATCCTGATAGCTGGCAAAAAAGTCCTGACCTTGCCGGCCTTGTAGTTGGGTGCGAATTTGTTCCCGACGTGTTTCATCGACAACCTGTGGGTCTGCGGAGGCCACGCTGTTTAGCTTGAATATCAAATAACTATCTGCGACCCCAGGAATACTACCGTATACTGGATTGCCTTCCGATGGTTTTTCAGCTTCAAATAATGTCGCCACCAGGGCCCGGCTATTGGCATCACTGGAATCATTTCGCGTGCCATCGAATAATAAAGATTCTAGCCCATACTCGGTTACCAATGAATCCCATTCTCCACCCGCATTTAATTTCTCCAATGTGCTCTGAGAAAGATTACTAGCGGAATCCTGCAACCGTTTTTGAGTTATCAGACTAACAATTTGCTCTTTAACTTCATCGATCTCTTGCAGCCTGCGACCTCTAAATTCACTTTTGCGCATGGCAACCAGAGTATTGTCGTCAAGCTCAAAGGCTTCGCTGTTAAGACCTTCTAAACGAACCTCCTCACTAAATGCCACGCGACGAAATCGAGGGTTTGATGCAAGCCCGGTACCAGCTCCTTCGGAGAACCAGTCTGATTCATGAATCTCAAGTTGTAAATCTGCTTCTACTGCATCCAGCGATTCTGGTTGCTCATAAACAAGATTGGCGAAAGATTCGGCGCTTTCCACAAATTGTTCTTCTGCTAGGCGTTCGCGCATTTCAAGTTCGACTTCAGCTCGAGCCGTTTCAAATGGCTGAATAGTTTCACTAACTAATTGAGTTAGTTTAATGACATGAAAACCATATCGACTGCGAACTGGTTCAGATACATCGCCCGCTTCTACCAGAGCGTAGGCGGCATCTTCAAAAGGCTTAACCATTTGATTGGGCAATAAAACCCCCAGGTCTCCGCCTTTTGCTGCAGAACCAGTGTCGTCGGAGGAGTCTTTAGCCAACATAGCAAAATCTTCACCATTGCTTGCCCTTAGAGATAGCTCGGCAGCTTTGCTACGGGCTTCTTCGGTAATCTCATCGCTGGCATCTTCTGGCAGAGTAATCAGAATATGGCTTACACGGCGTTCTTCAGGATCCTTATATCGTGCGTTGTTTTCATCATAGTAATTACGCACCTCTGCTTCCTCTAGAGAAAGGTCCTTGGCAATTTCCGCCACAGCCAATTGAACATAACTGACTCTAATTTCGTCATTGGTATAAAAACGTTCCTTATTTTTTTCGTAGTAGTCGGATATATCTGCATCGGCAACTTTTACATCTTCTACTGACATCGTTGCTGAGCTAATTATTGCGTAATCCGCTTGCCGCACTTGTTCAAGCAATGCGACGACTCTATCTAGATCAGATTGTGTGACAAATGCTGAGTCCACATAGGTGCTTCTAATTTGTTGCGAGATAATCTGCTGACGCTGTTGCTGTTCAAACATAGCAACACTCATTCCAGCATTTCTAACCAGATCAGAGTATCGCTGGGAACTAAACGCCCCATTGTCTTGAAAATAAGATAATTGCCGAATGCTCTTACCGAGAGATTCATCACTGATACGGTAGCCAGTATCACTGGAGTGTGAACTTTCAAGGGTCGTTCGGACTAACTCCTGGACTACCTGGCGCTTGAATACTGGTGAATCAAGCAACTCTGGAGTTAGATTCTGTTGCATGATTTGAGTCATCATGCGACGTCTTTCACCTAGCGAATTCTGATAGGTATCATAATTGATTTCCAACCCATCTACTTCGGCAACGATCACCTCTGACGCGCCTTCAAAATATGAGTTAATTCCCCATAAGGCAAACGGAACGCTGATCAGGCCGACTATAATGTAGGCGATGATCCCGGTGGATTTTTCTCTGATTTTGCTAAGCATGGGTAGGCGTTTGGAAAGGCAACAATCGATTGTAACTGAAGCAACCGATTTCTTCGATGGAAACCGGTTCAGTCTTGTATTTATATTTCAGTCTTGTATTGATGCAAGTAGTAAACTTGAAAAATGGCGGAGCGGACGGGACTCGAACCCGCGACCCCCGGCGTGACAGGCCGGTATTCTAACCAACTGAACTACCGCTCCGGATAATTATTGAGCCAACATTTGACTCGTCAAAATCCATCTTTTTCACTATCTTGAAGCCGCGTCGCGGCAACTTCAAGACCTAACTACGTACTGAAATATGGTGGGTGCTGCAGGACTTGAACCTGCGACCCTCGCCTTGTAAGGGCGATGCTCTGCCAACTGAGCTAAGCACCCGAGGGCGCGTTAGTTTACGGCATCCTTTAACGCTTTGCCAGCCTTAAATTTAGGTATTTTTGCAGCGGCAATATCAATGGCTTCACCGGTTTGGGGATTGCGTCCAGTACGAGCTGCACGATCACCAACACTGAATGCTCCAAAACCCGTTATGGCTACTGTGTCGCCTGCTCGCATAGCATCGGTTATAATACTCACTACACTGTCAAGCGCCAATGTAGCATCAGCTTTTGTGCCGCCGGTTGCATTGGCTAGCGCATCGACGAGTTCAGATTTATTCACAAAAAACTCCCAACTGAGATACTTTAGAAAACCGACTCGTAATGATCTCAGTAAGTAATATTACGAGTAGGATGTGCAGGTGTCCTGCGTTGGGCGAGTTTATACCAAGGCTTATCGAAAAGTGTCAAGGTGCCTGACCCTAATGACACCAAATTCTTTAAAGATACCTTGAAATAAGCAAAACTCAGGGCATATTGTTAATGAGCTGTAACACGATCTGGATCGGAATCCTTTTTATCTTCACTCTTGACCACAGGCTTCTCGTTCTCTTCATCCGGTAGAGGACCCGGAACTCTTTCGAGTGCAAGCTCCAATACTTCTTCGATCCACCGCACTGGCTTAACGTCGATACCGTCAAGAATATTCTGCGGAATCTCGGTTAAATCTTTTTCGTTGTCACGAGGAATCAATACCGTCTTAATTCCACCTCGATGGGCGGCCAGCAGTTTCTCCTTTAGTCCACCAATAGGCAGAACCTCACCACGCAATGTAATCTCTCCGGTCATAGCCACATCAGATAACACCGGAACATTCGTTAGAGCGGACAACAACGCGGTACACATGCCAACACCAGCGCTTGGACCATCTTTCGGGGTAGCTCCTTCTGGCACATGGATATGCACATCCTGTTCCTGATAAAAACTCGGCTTGACGCCATAGTTTCGCGCCCGAGCACGTACCACACTTACCGCTGTCTGGATCGACTCCTGCATAACATCACCGAGCTTGCCGGTATACATTTGTTTACCCTTGCCTTCCATAGTTGTGGCTTCGATGGTTAGCAATTCTCCGCCTACTTCTGTCCATGCCAGGCCGGTTACTTGACCGACCCGATTCATCTCTTCGGCTTTACCATAACGAAATTGTTTAACGCCCAAATATTTCTCTAGGTTACGCTTAGTAACAGCAACTTTTTCTTTATCAGATTCAAGCAATAACTCTTTGGCCACCTTGCGACATATCTTGGAGATTTCTCGCTCCATCCCTCGCACACCGGCTTCACGCGTATAGTGGCGCACAATGTCGTAAAGAACTGGTTTGCCAATACTTATTTCTACCGGTTTCAATCCGTTATTCTTCTTCTGTTTTGGCACCAGATAGCGCGAAGCGATATTAATTTTCTCTTCTTCTGTATAGCCAGAGATTCTGATTACTTCCATTCGGTCCAGTAACGGCCCTGGAATATTAAGCGTATTGGCTGTGGCTATAAACATCACCTCAGACAAATCGTAATCGACCTCGAGATAGTGATCACCAAAAGCATGATTTTGCTCTGGATCCAGCACCTCAAGTAGTGCGGAGGACGGATCGCCACGAAAATCCGTGGACATCTTGTCCACCTCATCCAACATGAACAGTGGGTTGCGTGATTTTACTTTGGCCATGTTCTGCACAATCTTTCCAGGCATAGAGCCAATGTAGGTACGACGATGGCCGCGTATTTCCGCCTCGTCTCGCACACCACCGAGGGACATGCGAATAAACTTGCGATTAGTAGCCCGCGCGATGGATTCGCCTAGCGATGTCTTACCCACTCCCGGCGGACCTACTAAACACAAAATTGGTCCCTTCAATTTCTTTATACGCTGCTGAACTGCCAAAAACTCTACAATACGTTCTTTAACTTTATTCAGCCCGTAATGATCTTCATCGAGAATCTTTTCTGCCTCGGCAATATTTTTGGAGACCCGGGTACGTTTTTTCCAGGGCACCTGTAATACCCAATCGATATAATTGCGCACAACCGAGGCCTCTGCAGACATCGGTGACATCATCTTCAGCTTTTTAAGCTCAGCATCAACTTTTTCGCGAGCCTCTTTGGACATGCCAGCCGCTTCAATTTTAGCCGTTAAATCCTCGATTTCATTTGGTGCCTCATCCATATCACCGAGTTCTTTCTGAATAGCCTTCATTTGCTCATTCAGGTAGTACTCGCGCTGACTTTTCTCCATCTGTTTTTTGACTCGGCCACGAATACGCTTTTCCACCTGTAACAGATCAATTTCTGACTCCATTACGCCAAGTATGTGCTCTAGCCGCTCAGATACCGAACCTAATTCCAGAATTTTCTGCTTGTCCTCATTGCGCAGGCTCAAATGAGCCGCAATGGTATCGGCCAGTCGACCAAGGTCTTCAATACCATTGAGGGATGTGAGAATCTCCGGCGGAATTTTAGAATTCAGTTTTACGTACTGTTCAAATTCTGCAATTACGGTGCGCTGCAGGACTTCAGCCTCACGCTCACTAACATCTTTGTCTTTCAGCGATACCGTATCTACTTTGAAATATTCGTCGCAATCAACATATCTGACAATGGATGCTCTGC
>JBLHGU010000006.1:0-66961 GCA_047615875.1 Parasphingorhabdus sp. | reverse complement strand
TGGTTGCAAATTTTGAAAACCCTGCATATCTCAGCGAATTCCCAGGAACTCTCCTCGGCTAATTTGCTGGAAAGTCTTGTAACGATTCAGGTAGAGCAGCAATCTACCGGTCACTCTACCTTTGCTATGCATCCTGGTAGTGCCCAGTTCCTATTGTTTAATCGAATCACAAAGGTGTTGGCAGACTTTGCCAAGTCTCGCTGCGTGGTTATTGTTATCGATGATTTGCATTGGGCAGACCGTTCATCCCTTTTGTTGCTCACGCATCTGTGCGAAAAACTATTGGAACTTTCCATCTTGGTGGTTGGTGCGTATCGCGATATGGAAATATCTCGTAAGCATCCATTATTTCAGACTCTGGGCGATATTAACCGAGCCGCAAAGCTACGTCGGGTTCGTCTTAAAGGTTTGTCCGAAGAAGATGTTTCCAGCTTTATTACTAAAACTACTGAAGCTGAGATTCCCGCTAAAGTATTAGCGGCACTGTATGAAAAAACTGAGGGCAATCCATTGTTTGTATCGGAGGTCGCAGGGATTCTCAAACAAAGCCCAGTCAATACAACACTGGAGAACCTGGAGCTGGAAATTCCGGACGGTATTCAGGAAGCGATTGGGCGTCGATTGAATTTTCTGTCCGAGGACTGTGCAAACTTACTATCTTGTGCCTCAGTGGTGGGACGGCGTTTCAGTATCCGGATTTTGAAAAAAATAATAGATGAATTCAATAGTGTGCAAATTTTTCAAATAATTGAAGAAGCCAGCGGGCGTGGAGTGATTCGTGTGCTCGACGAGGCGGCAGGAGAGTTTCAGTTTAGTCACGTATTAATACGCGATATTCTTTATGGTGAGCTAAGTTTGGCGCAGAAAATTCTTTTGCATGGCAGGGTTGCTGACAGCTTAGTTGCTTTGCAACAAGGTGGTTCTCTGCAGTCCAATGGTGAGATTGCTCGTCATTACTACCAGGCTTTGCAGAGTGGGCAGGGCGAACAGGCGGTGCAATACGCGGTACGTGCCGCTGAACACGCCTACAAGTTGTCAGCCTATGACGAAGCAGCAAGCTATTATGACCTGGCCCTGGAGGTGCTAAATTTCGATTCTAGTCTAGACCAAAAACAACGTGCCGGAATCCTCTTACAACACTCTCTATGCCGGCATGCTGCGGGGTTGGATGTTCGGCAGACTCTTGAAGCATTAAACCATTGTCTTGAAGTGGCTCGAGAAAATGAACAATGGCGGATATTTGCTGAGGTGGCTTGTCATAAGGTCTATCAGGGTCGTACCTCTGAACGATCTTCTGATGCGCTGATTGATTTGACCGAGGCATTAAAACATATAGAAGGGGACCCTGGACTGATTGCAAATGTAATGGCACATCGCGCAATGGCGCTTAGATTTTGCGCTTATATCGGAGATGCGGAGCGCGTCGCTTATGACGCTATTCAAATTGCCGATGAAAGTGGTGATCCAGGGGCACGCATAAATGCTCTGTGTATGGCCTTGCTGGTTTTGCGTGGTAGGCCAGAAAAATTATCTGAGCGAATTTCATTAGGTGAACGCGCCCTCACTATTGCGCGAGAAAAACACTATCATCTAAATGATACCGATGCCCTCGAGTGGTTGATTTTGTCTTGCCAGGAGTCTGGTGATATGAAGCGTGTGGCTGAATATATTGGGCAGCTGAATCAGTCAGTCGAAAAGTACCATGTAGCAAAGGCGCGGTACTTTGCGACTGGTGCAAGTGCCAGCCTGGCATTATTTCAGGGTCAATGGCAGCGTGCGGAAACGTTTATCGAAGCAGCCTTTGAGCTGGGCGAAGGCACTTTAGATGGCGGTGCCGAAGGGGTCTATGGCGCACAAATGTTTTTATTAAATCGTGAGCTGGGCCGACTACCCATGATCAGCGGAGCGTTACAACAGTTGCTGGACGATAAAACACCAATGTGGGCGCCCGGATTGTTGGCGACATACACAGATTTAAATATGTTAGACCAGGCTGTGCCTTTATTCGACCAGTTGGTTGCTAATAATTTTCAACAGATAGCGGAAGATGAAATGTTATTAACCTGTCTTGTCTATCTGTCCGAAACTTGCGTAGCGTTGAATCGGGTCGATGCGGCCAATGGACTGTATCAAAGATTATTGCCATATACAGGTCAGATGGTCTCACATCCAACAGCTGTGTGTTACGGGCCCGCTGATATGTATCTTGGTATGTTAGCTAGTATGATGAATGATTTTGACGAGTCAGACCGTTTGTTTACGCAAGCTAGCCAACTCGCGAACAATGCCGGTAACAATATGTGGATTGCCCATATTAAATTTCGTCAGGCCCAGGTGCTGCGCAGGCACAACTACCAGGGTGGTAAAGTCATTTTTCAACGTTTGATTAATGAAGCGCGCGATGTAGCTCATGGTCTTGGCATGGTAAACATTCTTACCAAACTAGATTATATCGAAAAAACACAGTCTAATTCTAAGAAAGCGGACACTGATGGATTAACCCATCGAGAGCTAGAGATTTTGCAACTCATTGCTGAGGGTAAGAGTAACAAGATAATCGCCGCCGAGTTAAACCGAAGTTTGGCCACAGTTGCGACGCATGTCCGTAGTATCTTGAACAAAACCCATACCGCGAACAGAACCGAAGCTGCCGCATATGCCCGCGAGCGAGGTGGCTCGTCCCGTTAGAGTTTTCTCTAACATGAATCTATTAGCCGGAAAGTTATTTAGACGTTAAGAATAGTGAGGTTGGGAAAATTTTTCCCGAAAATCTCCTGTTTTCTATTGTTAGCGTAGTCGTATCGAAAAACGGTTGAGGGAATCTATGAATAGGCAAGCTAAAAAAACTGGTATCAAGCTCTATGTAGTGATCTGCAGATCGACCTGTTTGATCTATATAAGCCATATTTTAAGAGTAATGACGGTACTATGATGAAGCGAATACCAAAGCACTGCGTGGTGGCTCGTGGATCTTCAGCGGCGAGAGACGAGCATGCTTAGCCCGCAAAGCTGGCTCAGTCCAGTAACTCAATCTTTAGATTCATCATTTCGGTGAAGTCACTCATTTTTCAATAAACGAATTCAAGACATTTCGAAAGTTTTTATGATTCGAATTCTTTAGCCACTCGAATACCAGCATTTCCGGGCTAATAACCACCGCTCCAGCATGTCTCATCCTTTGCAGAGCGAGATGCTTATCTGATTGTTTTCTTGATGAAGTACCATCTTCAATTACAAATATCTCATATCCATGGCTAACCATATCGAGAACTGTTTGTAGAACGCATACATGGGATTCCATACCAACGACAATGATCTGATTCTTACCAGTTGCTGTAATGCTATCGAGAACATACTTCTCGCCGGCAGCAGAGAATGTAGTCTTGGCAAAGATACACTCTTCTCCAAGATTGGCTGTAATTTCAGGATGGAGATGACCCAGCCCTTTCGGGTTCTGTTCTACTCCAAGATGAGGAACATCAAATGTTTTTGCTAGCCTTAATAACCATAGGCAACGCTGAATAACTTGTTCAGCGTCGCCAATTGCGGGTATCAATCGTTCCTGAACATCGATAATCAGTACTAAACTATCTTGCTGGACGATTAGGCTCTTAGTCATGGCTATAGACGGTGGACTAGTCGTAGGCGTAGCCAAACTCTTTTACGAAGCGTTCCATAAAAGCATCCGGATTTATCTGATGATTTTGTGTGCCATTAGTTTCAACTTTCACAGAGCCAATTAACGAGGCAATTCGACCGGTAGTTTTCCAGTCAAAACCTTGCTCTAGTCCATACAACAGACCACCACGAAACGCATCGCCGCAGCCGGTTGGATCAACTGCATTATCGGTTGCCACTGGTGGGATAAGAATTTCTTCACCACTACGTGTAAAAATCTGTGCGCCTTTAGCACCTAAAGTAACAATCAATGCGCTAACATTTTTTGAAAGTTCTTCGACGCTTTTACCGGTCTTTTCCTGCAGAATTTTTGATTCGTAATCATTCACAATTACCCACTCGGCCTGATCCACAAATTTCTCCAGATCGTTTCCATCGAACATGGGGAGACCCTGACCCGGGTCGAATACAAATGGCACACCCATTTCATTAAAATCTTTGGCGTGCTGAATCATTGCATCTCTGCCATCCGGGGCAACTATGGCTCGTTCTATACCTGTCGCATCTTTCACACAGTTTTCATGGGCGTTAGACATAGCCCCGGGGTGGAAGGCGATGATCTGATTATCGTCCATGTCGGTTGTGATGAATGCCTGGGCAGTATAGGAATCTGGTAGTTCCCGAACATGTTGATCACTGATGCCAGTCTGTGTCAGCCATTCCCGGTAGGGACCAAAATCTTTTCCTACGGTGCCCATGGGTACCGCATCGCCGCCTAGCGCATGCAAATTGTAGGCAATGTTGCCAGCACACCCACCAAATTCGCGACGCATGTCTGGCACCATGAAACAAACATTAAGAATGTGAATCTGTTCTGGCAGGATGTGATTTTTGAAACTGTCTGGAAACACCATGATGGTGTCGTACGCGAATGAGCCGCAGATAAGAGTGGACACGATAGACCTCTATAGAAGTTTGATTAAGATTCATATAAGCCCTGATCAATTCATCCTGAATTGCCAGAGCAGCGAAAAAAAATTGTGATTTTTCATTTTCTCCCATTTTTAATCACTTGCAGTGACCGAAAATGTCGGTGCATCCTTGCACCGATGGAAACCCTGTAAAAGGCAGAGTTTCTTTAATATTTCACTTACGAGAATTGAGAATGCCGCTGCTTTTAGTTCCTTTCATGCTGCATTTGCCGTCATTCTTAATGCCTTCGCAAACGCCGTATAAATAAAGCGAATGATCGTCAATAACAAATCCGGCATCGTTGGCTATGCGGCTTTGGCGTTCCTCAATGGTTTTGTCATAAAACTCAAAAACCTTGCCGCATTCAAGACAAACCATATGATCGTGGTGGGATTCATCGTTTAGCTCAAAGACCGATCTGCCACCTTCAAAGTTGTGTCGGATAATTAGTCCTGCTGCTTCAAACTGGGTTAATACCCGGTATACGGTTGCCAGCCCAATTTCTTCCTCGCTTTCCAGCAGAATCTTGTATACGTCCTCAGCGCCCAAATGACGTACTGTAGAATTTTCCAGAATCTCCAGAATTTTCAGTCTTGGCTGGGTGGTTTTTAGACCAGCATTTTTTAAATTTTTGTCGAGTGGCATCAAAATTATGCAAAGTAGTCAGTTACGGAGAGTATACCTGTTCGCGGCCTGAGGAAAAAACCACGTCATTTACCCCAAAGAATCTAATGAGCGGTTGCTTGCTGTATAAAAAAGCTCTTTATGGTATCTGAAGCCTGTGCCAATCCGAGTCCAGTACCGCGCAACTGTGTGACCAGAGCATTAGATGACGTAAATCCAAAGTGAAATGCATCCATGGTCGCCAGGGCTAGCTGATTCTCCGCTTTGCGTTTGCGTTCAAAGGATCGTAGTTCGCGGCGGCTGTAAATTGGTTTCCCCTTTGATTTTATTGTTGCCAGTGTATCTTTTAATTGAATAACATCAGCTAACCCCTGGTTGGCACCGAGCCCGGCGAGCGGGTGAACCGTATGCGCGGCATCGCCAATTAAAACTACCCGTTCCGCCAGATAGGATTTTGCGTGACTTCTTGCCAGTGGAAAGGATAGACGTTTTGCCTCAACACTGATCTCACCGAGTTGATCGCCGAAAGCATGATTGATCGTCCGATTAAAATCCTCGTCATTTTGTAGACAAATTTCTTCAACTTGCTCGGAAGGAACTGACCAGACTATAGAACAATGTCTTTCACTCAGAGGTAGTAGTGCGAGAGGCCCTCCGGGAAGAAATACCTGTCTCGCAATATTCTGGTGAGGCTGGCTGGTGTTAACCCAGGTCACTATGCCGTGCTGTTGATAGCTAAGGTTATTGACTGAGATATTGTTCAAACTTCGCACCGTGGAGTGTGCGCCGTCAGCTCCAACAACCAATGCAGCGGAATATTGTCTATCGTCTAATGTGCAAATAGTGATTTGATCCGGCGTGTTTTGTTCTATGCTGATCAGACTGGCAGAGGACAGTCGTGTAAAACCGGATTCCAATACCAGGCTTTGTTCCAGGGAGTAAACGATAATATCGTTTTCTACAATATGTCCCAGGTTGTCGAGTCCGCAATCTGCTGCTTCGAATTTAAGTTCTCCCCGGCTACTGGCATCCCAGACCTTTATTGCAGAGAAGGGCGTTGCTCGGATGGCTTCAATTTGCGTCCACACGCCCAATTCATTCAGAAATGCACTTGATTGCAAGTTTATGGAGCAAACTCGGTGATGAAGTTCTGATCCTGGATGGGCGAGTGGCGGCGCTACATCTAATAGTCCGACCTCATAGCCATCTTTACAAAGGCTAAGAGCTATGGCATTGCCGACGATACCGCCGCCAATGATCAGAATATCGAAACTACTCACGGTTTGTTATCAGTATTGCTTGATTGGCCCAGTGGTCGACCGCAAGCCAGCAACGGTTGTCTCCCATGAATGCCCATGGTGCGTTTTAGAAGCAGTCGTTTGGCAGGCGGTGCCAGATCAAGCATATTCAGACCGACATTGCGTAGTAATTCAACACCGGGAATAGTGCTCGTAAAAGTCGAGATTAACCCATTGGTGAATGTTCCAACACGGCGGGTCTGACGATTGCGTTTTCGGTTGTATCTATTAAGAACCAGAGGATCGCCTGGGTCCAGGTTGTCACGCCAGGCATTGGCGACTTCTTCCGCAAAAATCGCTACATCTTTAAGTCCTAGATTAAAGCCTTGGCCGGCGACAGGGTGAACAATGTGTGCTGCATTACCTAGCGCCACCACACGATTACGAGCAGGGTTTTCCAGTATGCCCAGAGAAAGCGGATAACTTCGGCGGTTGCCGGCGCCCAAGAAATTGCCTGCTCGATAACCAAATTCGTTCTGCAGGGCGGCAAGAAACTCCGATTCTGATGTGTTGGTTAGCCTGTCAGCTTCTTCCTCAGGCAGTGTCCAGGCCACGGCATAGCGCCAACGGCCTGCGCGATGCATGGGCAGCAGGGCGAGTGGGCCACTACGGGTAAATCGTTCAAAGGCCTGATATTCGTGAAAACGATCGGTTTCAATTATGGTGATCAAAGCTTTTGTTGGGTAGCTGATTGTATCTAGTTCCAGACCCGCTGCTTGACCAATGCCCGAGCGTGCGCCATCAGCAACTACTACTAATGGCGTGCTGATGGGCGTTTGGGCGTCTGCTAGCTCAAGCGTTAGGTTGCTTTCATGATGCTCGATTCCGATGGCTCTGGCTGGGCAAATCCAGTCAATATTCGGCATCTTAATAATGGCATCAAACAGCGTCGTGCCCACAACTCGAGTTGGAACAACATAGCCAAGAGCCTCGGTGTCCACCAGGCTACGGTTGAGTCGGGTCATGCCGGACTTGCCGACGTCGCTAATATGTATGCTATGGATAGGGCAGGCGGCATCACTAATACTTTGCCAAACTCCAATGCCACTAAAAATGTTTCTGGAAGAGTAAGTTAAGGCTATAGTGCGTTCATCGTAACTGGGTTGCTTGTCGCTGGCGACCGGTATAGCTTCGATTACAGCGATACGTTTACCCAGGTCTCCGAGGGCGCAGGCCAGGCTGGCGCCAGACAAACCACCGCCAACAATAACCAGATCGTATTGTTGCGGTAAACTCACTGCTGCATCAATGCTTCGATGTCTTCGGTAGTCTTGGGCACTCCAGACGACAAAATTTCCGGTCCATTGCGAGTAATAAGTACATCGTCTTCTATTCTTATACCGATATTATGGAATTCTTCTGCAACATCTTCTGCGGGTGAAATATACATTCCCGGCTCAACGGTTAGCACCATGCCCGGTTCAAGGGGCCGCCACTGAGCTTCCAGACGATAATCTCCGACATCATGTACATCGATACCTAGCCAGTGGCCTGTTCGGTGCATATAAAAACGTCTGTAGGCATGGGTTTCCATTGCCTCGTCAAAGCTGCCTTTCAATAGCCCAAGGTCCAGCATGCCCTGACACAAAACATTTACTGCTGCATTGTGCGGGTCGTTCCATTCTTTATCCTTACCGCAAGCAGCTATGGCAGCATATTGCGACTCAAGAACAACATCATAAACGGCCTTCTGGGCGGTACTGAATTTGCCATTTACCGGAAAGGTTCGTGTGATATCAGAGGCGTAACAGTCTAATTCTGCACCGGCATCAATCAGAACCAGATCGCCATCGCGTAATTGTTCTGTATTCTCTGTATAATGCAGGATGCAAGCATTGCCGCCACTAGCTACGATGGAAGGGTAAGCGGGATAGTGTGAACCACCCAGGCGGAAGCCATATTCAAGTTCAGCTTCAAGCTGGTATTCGTACATTCCTGGTTTACAGGCACGCATTGCACGACAGTGAGCATCAGCGCTAATTTTCCCGGCCTTGCGCATGAGTTTTTGCTCATCAGCACCTTTTATTAAGCGCATCTCATGCAATATATGGCCAATATCAACCAGTTCTCCAGGCGCGTGTATACCCGTTCTGACCTTGCCTTTAACCTCTGTCATCCATTGGATTAGGCGACTGTCGAATTCCGGATATCGTCCCATTGAGCAATAAACTTTCTCTCGATTCTCCAGAAGCCCCGGCAGAATCTCGTCGATATCTTCAATAGGGAAAGAATCGTCGGCTTCATAAAAGTCCACAGCACCCTCAATTCCGGTGCGACGGCCATCCCACATTTCACGAGCGGTATCTCGCTCGCGACAAAAAATAATAAACTCTCCGGCTGCTCTTCCTGGCGCCAACACCATTACCGACTCAGGTTCTGGAAAGTGACTTAGGTAGTAGAAATCGCTGTCAGGCCGAAATTGATAGAGAACGTCGCCGTTTCGGGATTGCTCTGGCGCGGTGGGAATAACTGCTACGCCACCTTCCATCATTTGCATGAGTTCACGGCGACGTTTGCTGTACATACTGGGTTTGTTTTTACTCATGAGGTTTAATTTTCCATACTGGAAACAGGTTCCTGGCTTTTAAATTGCTCAAACAGAATTTGTACGGCAATTCTTAAATACTCTCTTAGTTCGAATAAAGATCTTTCCTGACTGTCGAGGTCATCATCGTCCATTTCTAGATTACTAATGGATGATATATCATCAATTGCTTCCTGACAGGTTTCATCCAGTTTCTCTTTACCGGTGGATAGAAATCCGCGCAAAAATCCTGCGCACCATTCGGACAGGGAATCGACCTGATCCTTTATTTCCACATTATCGTCTGGTAACAATGGATCAAATGCCAGTTCCTGGCTATGTAATGCCCGCATTGCCAGACCATGGATTCCCTGTAAAGTATCAAGAATCGCATCTTTAAGTTCGGGTACAGCAAGTAGTTCGCACCATTGAGTCTGGGTTAGCTCGTGTTGCCCCCGGCAAACCAGGCCAACACTTAAGCCATGAGCCTCGCAGATGCCGGTCTCGGCGCCATACTGACGTAACAGTGTGTCCAGTTCGGTAAAATGTTCGGTCAGGAAGTTGGATGTATCAGACATGATGTTGGCTGTTTGGGCGATAAAACTGATCGCGGTTCATAGTTGCTTTTTGGTTGGGAACAGTTGAAAATGAGTGAGATATATGGCCTAAGGGATTAGGTGCATGGGGAATCGTTAGTGCCAGTTCATCGGGAAGCAGCGACAGGGTTAGCATAAATGAATATTTTAAAAACACAATAGCGGTAACGGCTTTGCAAAAACAACTCGACAGACTGTCCGATCGAATAGATGAACTGATTGATATGAACCATCGGCTCCGAGATGAGAATCAAGTTCTAAAGGGCCAGACGGAGCAGTTGCAGCAGGAAAAACATGCATTGGATGAAAAAAATGTTGTGGCTCGTGGACGATTAGATTCCATTATTGAAAAATTGCGCAAGGGCAACGACTAATGGACAAGCTTAGTTTTAAAGTAAATATTATGGACCGCGACTTTACCGTGGCCTGTCGCGACGAAGAACGACCACAATTGCTTGCAGCGGCGGCTTACCTGGATGACATGATGCGATCTATACAGCATTCCGGTCGCGTTATTGGTCATGAGCGTTGCGCGATTATGGCAGCGTTGAATATTTCCAATGAGTTGCTGCATGGCGAGGGAGATGATCGTTCGACGCCTGTGCTAAATCAAGTTCCGGATGTGGCCGATAATTCCGCGTTCGTCGCCCGTATTGAGTCGATGACCGAAAGACTTGATGACGAACTGGACTTAGGTGACTAGGCCGAGCCGGTAGTCTGGTTCTTACAATAGGAGGTCGGGCTCGAAAGGGGGCCCAGTTCAAATAGTATCAAAAAATCCCAGTGAACCCGGTCAACAATAAATTTATTTGCTTCTGATAAGCGCCCGTTGAGAATTGCTCGCTGATTGTTGGATTAAATTTTACTTATCTGCCTTAGTCGCCTTGTGTAGAGTTTGCTTAGTAGTACAATATGCTCTGCGTCGCCTGTGGTGTACGTAACTGACCATTAAACCCTTAGAACCTAGATTACAGATCGGGGTTCGTGTAGCACGCTGGCGTGCATGTCCGCTGCCTTAACAGGTTTCGGAAAGCCCAGGGCGTGTTCGAGAACACCCACTTGAACTTCCCGGTTCAAGGTACGCGGTCAATTACGGCATCAACGGGTGGCGTTTTTTTTAGACCTGGAATCTATGACCGTACCAACCAAACAATCCATTCGACAAACGGCCCGCGCTTTGCGTCGTTCGTTAAGCGAAGAGCAACAAAAGTATGCAGCAGAGAAACTGTGCAAAATGCTTGAGTCGCTGGGGTTATTTGCTGAACATATAAAAATTGCTTTTTATCTGGCTAACGATGGCGAGATTGACCCTGGTCTGGCCATGCAATGTGCAGTTGAAAAGGGAGTTCACTGCTTTTTGCCAATCATTCCGCTGCAAGGTGAGCGTCGACTGGGTTTTGGGGAAGTCAATGCAACCACCAGTTTTCAGCCAAATCGATTCGGTATCCCCGAGCCTTGCACAGAGGCGGCAGATATTCATCTCGCTGAACAACTTGACTGGGTTTTGGTGCCGTTAGTTGCTTTTGATGAATGCGGTAGTCGCGTTGGCATGGGTGGTGGTTTTTACGATACTACCCTGGGTGCAAGCGCTGAGCTGGGCCCGACTGGTAAACCAGAAGTTGCCGGGCTAGCCCATGAACTGCAGAAAGTATCTACTATTCCTAGTGACTCCTGGGATATACCCATTTCCAGAATCGTTACTGAAAGCACAGCTTATCAATGTCTCAAGTAATGCAGCATAGACAACTAATTTGTTTCGATCAGGAGAATAAATAATGCCTACTAAAATGAATTATTGGTTGTTAAAAAGTGAACCGGATGTTTTCTCAATTGATCATTTGAAGGCTATGCCAAAAAAGACTGATCATTGGGATGGTATAAGAAACTACCAGGCTCGCAATTTTATGCGCGACGGCATGAAAAAGGGCGAGCTAGCATTTTTCTATCATTCCAACTGTGACGAACCAGGCATCGTTGGTATAGCGAAGATTGTTCGCGAAGCTTATCCCGATCACACAGCATTTGATCCTGAAAGTAACTACTTCGATGCTAAAAGTGATCCGGATAATCCACGCTGGCTAATGGTCGATGTTAAGTACCAGAAGAAATTTAAGACTTCCGTAAGTCTGAAAGCACTCAAAGCAGAACCCCGACTGACAGAGATGGTTGTAGTCCAGAAGGGTAGCAGGCTGTCGATTACCCCAGTTAACGAGCATGACTGGCAAGTCGTTCTTGAAATGGCTGGGGAAAAAGTTTAATTCATTGGAGATTGTTATGCGTAAAGCAGGTTATTTTCTAAATCAGTATTTTTTATCATTAGTTCTATTAATTGCCGTGGCCACAAGCTCCGGCGTACATGCCAGGAGCAACAGCATGATCAAGTTTGAAACTTCCCTCGGTTCATTTACCATTGAACTGGACGACGAGAACGCACCCATTTCGGCGGCCAACTTTCGCGAGTATGCTGAAAGTGGTTTCTTTGACGGCACGATATTTCATCGCGTAATTCCTGGCTTTATGGTGCAGGGTGGTGGAATGGAACCGGGCATGAATCAGAAGCAGAATAATGCGCCAATCCAGAATGAAGCCGACAATGGGCTTAAAAATCTGACTGGTTCGCTGTCAATGGCGCGCACCGGCGATCCCCACTCTGCTACGTCACAATTTTTCATCAATGTAAATGATAATGCGTTTCTTGATCATACGGGTAAGAATCCACAAGGTTGGGGTTACGCAGTATTTGCCAAGGTGGTAGAAGGAATGGATGTCGTTCACAGCATGGTTAAGGTCAAGACAGGTAATGTGGGGTCTCATGGTGATGTACCTGTTGAAGATATTGTCGTGATTAAGGCAGAGGTCCAATAAATTTCCCTCTTAGATAGTCTGCAGTTTCCTGAACACCTGCCAATCAGTGCCAGGATCAATGAGATAGGTGAACTTTACCAGCGGCATCAGGTAGTTGTTGTCGCTGGTGAAACTGGATCTGGAAAGAGCACGCAGTTGCCCAAGTTACCGCTGTTGTTGCGCCCTGATCACAAACAACTGATCGCACATACTCAGCCACGTAGAATCGCCGCCCGTGAAATTGCTTCCCGTGTGGCGAGTGAAATGGGCGTCAGGCTAGGTGATGTAGTAGGTTATAAGGTACGTTTTGGAGAACGTATCGGGCCGAAAACCCGGATAAAAGTGCTAACAGATGGCATGTTGTTATCTGAGCTGGATCACGACCGACGATTAAGTCGATATCACACCATAATTATTGACGAGGCCCACGAGCGTTCGCTCAATATTGATTTTCTGCTGGGTTATTTAAAGCGCTTACTTAAAAAGCGTGAAGATTTAAAGTTATTGATTACCTCTGCAACAATCGATACAGAACGATTTTCAGAACATTTTGATAAAGCGCCTGTGGTGCAGGTATCGGGTCGGACCTTTCCGGTTGAAACGGTTTATCTGTCAACTCCAAAGGACCAGGAAGCTGGTAGTTCAGCGCATATTCTTGCTGCTGTTAAACAGGCCTGGAGTCGGGGTGTTGGAGATATACTAATCTTTCTTGCTGGTGAACGGGAGATTCGCGAAACCCGCGAGTTTTTGTCCCGTCGTCTGGACGATAGCGCAGAAATTCTCACACTCTATGCCAGACTGGCTCCGGCGGAACAGAAAAAAATATTCTTTCAGTCGAATGGCCAGAGAATAATCTTATCAACCAATGTGGCTGAAACATCACTAACTGTCCCCGGTGTTAAGTATGTTATTGATGTGGGTAGCGCCCGCATTAGCCGTTATAGCGCTGCGCGAAAAATTCAGCGGTTACCTATAGAAAAAATTTCCCAGGCATCAGCAAATCAACGCAAGGGACGATGCGGCCGTGTGCAAAGCGGGGTTTGCTTTCGACTTTATTCCCAGGATGATTTTGACTCGAGGGCGGAGTTTTCTGATCCGGAAGTGGTAAGAACTTCCCTTGCATCCGTAATCCTCAAAATGAAAATATTAAATTTAGGGGAGGTGCAGTCTTTTCCTTTTCTGGATCGTCCCGATCACCGTCAAGTTAAATCCGGGCTTCGTTTGTTGGGTGAATTGAGCGCGTTAGATGAAGAGCTAAAGTTGACATCTACTGGACGGGAGCTGGCCCGCCTACCAGTCGATCCCAGGGTTGGTCGTTTGCTCATAGAAGGCAGAAAGCTGGATTGTTTAGCGGAAATGCTGATTATAGGTTCCAGACTTTCGGTGCCCGATGTGGAAATTGTGCCGAAAGAAAAATCTGAAGTGGCGCGGCAACATCACAAAACTTTTCCTCGTTCTGCTTCAGATATTCAAGCGATTCTGGATCTTTGGGCTATCTATCACGAGCAAAAAGAAAGCGGTTCCCGGCGTGCGTTGGAACGCTGGTGTGAGTCGAACTTTCTATCTTCACACCGTATGTATGAATGGCTGGCATTACATCAACAGCTAAGACTGGCAATGAAAGAGAAGGTGGAGAGTTCTCCGGCTCTGGAGCTGAATATTGAGGGAGTCGCGAAGTCTCTAATTACTGGCTTTATAAGCAATGTATGTAAAGTGGAAGAGAAAGGCGAGTATCTTGGAACGCAAAATAAAAAATTAATCATTCATCCCTCATCAAGATTCTTTAAATCTGGACCCAAGTGGCTAGTAGCAACCGCAGTTGTAGATAGTGGCAGACCTTATGCTCGCCAGTGTTTGGGTATTCGGCCAGAGTGGATAGAGTCGGTTGCTGCAAACCAGATGCGCTACGAGCTTACGGAGCCGTGGTGGGATTCTCATAGCGGCAATGTGCTTGCGTTTCAAAGTGGTAGCTTGCAAGGTCTTAGAATATTTAGCCGTCGGAAAAAAAATTATTCCCAGTTTGATCCCGTTGCCGCTAGAGAAATATTCATCCAACAGGCACTGGTGGAAATGGGCGCTAGTAAATTAGCTTTTGCTGAGGCCAATTTAAAACTCAGGGCCGTGATGGAACAGATTCGCCATAAGACCAGAGGTTATGAAATCTGGGTGGATGAAGAGGGTTTGCAGGATTATTTCAATAAACAACTACCCGACCGGGTTTTTAGTATTGCAACCTTGAAGAAATGGTTGCGGGCGAATCCAGCCCAAGAGTCGGCGCTGTTTCTCACAGCGGAACTTTTGCTTGGTAATGAGTTGAATCCAGAAGACTCTACTGCTTACCCGGACAGGCTGGCCGTTGGCGGAAATGAAGTCCCGGTAAATTATCAGTACCAGCCGGGTAAGGAATTTGACGGTGCGACTATTCAATTACCTTTGGCTTTGTTGGGTCAGTTTGAAGCTGATGTTGCTGAGCGTCAGATGGGCAGTTGGTTTGAGCAGCGGATCGAAGGGTTAATTCGCTGTTTGCCAAAATCACTGCGACGTCCTCTTGTGCCCATTGCAGACAAGGTTGAAAGAATCGTTAGCGAGATGCGTCAGACCGAGGGCGATATAGTCACCGCATTGACTAAACTGCTCAATCAAAACTATGCAATCAAGGTAAGCACTGGCGATTTTGATCTGAACCGACTGGATAATCATCTCAGATTACGCCTGGAGGTCGTATCCGAGCAGGGAGCGCTGGTTGATAGCGGCAGAAATATTAAGGAGTTAAAACAAACGCATGGCTCACAGGCTCGTGATGAATTTGAGCATTTGGGCGCAAGCGACTATAGACGTCAAGGGTTTAGGCGTTGGGACTTCGAGGATTTGCAACCGGCCATCAGCCTTGACGCCTCTGGACAGACAATTACGGCTTTTCCAGGTCTCGTGGATCTACGGGATAACGTTGGGCTGGAATTGTTTGATAACTCAATGACGGCTTTGCAGAGCCACCGAGCGGGCTTGCGCCGACTTGCCCTGTGTTATCTTGGGCGACAGGTAAAGGATGTTGTAAAAAGCTGTAACTTGAATCAACTAGCGCTTCGTTATGCGGGATTATTTCCCGGTGCAGAATTCACTGAGATGTTTCGGCATGAGATAATTGCACGAAGTATCGGCTTTAAGTCTGAGGAAGTATGGACAAAAACGGAATTCCTGCAGGCCTTAACAAAAGCCGATGTTAATTTGGTTGAGGTAGCGCATAAGTTAGCTACTGATACTTCGCGTTTGCTGGAAGTTGCCTATTCAATACGTGATGAAACTTCAACCAGACTGCGGCAAAATTCATATTCTGAAGCTGAAAAGCATATAGATCAGCTGATTGCGCCGGATAATCTATTTTTAACCCCCGAGCAATGGTTCGCCCATCTGCCAAGATTCCTGAAATCAATTCTGCTTCGGTTAGAAAAGTCTGCAAAAGATCCCGATCGTGATCAGCAGCTTGAATCCCGCATAGCCAGCTATAGTTCAAAGCTTGCAGGACTGGGCGTTAAAGAAATTGAGATGGATAACAATCGATCAACGCTTCGTTGGATGTTGGAAGAGTTTCATGTTTCTTTATTCGCCCAACAATTGGGTACCTCTATTCCAATTTCTGCCAAACGATTGGATCGTCAATTGCAGAAGATTGCTCAGGCCGTACACGGAATTTAGTGGCGAGTAAGAAATATGTGGATTTCCCTTTCCAAAACACTACCCTATCTGTTATTTCCACTGAGTTTAACTTTAGAACTGCTATTACTTGGCTTGGTCGTTCGATATTTTGGTGGCAAGCGAAGCGGTACCATTTTGATGTTGCTTGGACTTGTTGTGCTGTTTATTTTTTCGAGTCCGCTGGTTTCAACTCGTCTTGTGCAATCTTTGGAAAGTCATTACACCGGAGTTAAAGCTGAAGAAATGCCGGTGGTTGATGCCATTGTAATTCTGGGTGGTGCGGTGAGTTTGCCACTATCACCACGCCCCACTGAGGAGTTGCATGGTGCTTCGGATCGAGTTTTATATGGCTCCAGATTGTACCATAGTGGCCGTGCACCAGTAATAATTATTACCGGTGGCAATGTTTTTAGACAAAACGAGCCAGTTCAATCCGAATCATTTTACATAGCGAAGTTGCTTGTGGAATGGGGCGTGCCAGAAGAGGCAATTATTATTGAAGGAGCCAGTAAAAACACTCGGCAGAACGCTCTTAAAACTAAAAAATTACTTGAAGAAAAAGGATATAAGACTATACTTCTCGTCACGTCTGCATTCCATATGCCCCGCTCCTTTGCTACGTTCCACAGGGTGGGAATTACAACAATTCCTGCTCCAACAGACTTTCGTGTCGCAAACTACAATCAGCCGTTTCTGCTCAATATTTTGCCTTCGTCAGATGCATTGGCTGGCTCGACTTTTGCGTTGCGAGAATACCTGGGTATTCTGGTCTATGGCCTGCGTGGCTGGCTGGATGCCAAAGCCACACTTCAATATTGACTTATAACTTTTGCTTTTAAAATGACCGATTATTTGCTTCATCCTGATCTGGTAACGGAAATCTGCTGTGACACCCGTGCCATCGAAACACATCCAATATTTCACACGGCTTCAGTGCGCAGAGATGGTGTATGGATATATATGGGGTCAATTCCAGAAATCTTGAATTCAGTCGCGGATAGGTTGGGAGATCTGCAAGCCGCACGTAAGCAAATTCAGATATTGGATCAGCGAGTGAACTGGTTATCAGTATTGGCCCAGGATCTGGAGTTGTTAGTTGCTCTAGACGGATTTGATGCAGAGAGCGGCCAGTTGTTAGCTAGATTAACGCCTAATGCCGAAGTTCTCCGCGATGCACAATCTTATGTGGCAGAGCGGGGGCAAGGTAGTATTCCATTCATTGATCTGGCTTTTCAACAGCGTCGGGTAAGATCGGAAATTGAAAGTGGCTTGCACGGAGTTCTAAGCCATGGTCGTTATATTGGTGGTCCAGAAATTACCGAGCTGGAGCAAGAAATGGCCAGTTATGTTGGAGTTCGCCACGCTTTCGCCGTGTCGAATGGTACTGATGCATTATTAGTAGCTCTACTTGCAGCCGATGTGAAGCCTGGCGACGAAGTGATAACTTCACCGTTTACGTTTGCGGCCACAGGCGAGATGATTCATCTACTAGGAGCAAAGCCGGTATATGTTGATATTGATCCCCAGACTTATAATTTGCAGCCTGATCTAATCGAAGCTGCAATTACTGATAAAACCAAAGCGATCATTCCAGTTGGTATATTTGGTCAATGTGCAGATATGGATCCGATTAACCTACTGGCAGGCGAGAAGGGGATAGTCGTAATTGAAGATGCGGCTCAGAGTTTCGGCGCAACTTATAAGGGTCGACGCTCCGGCGCTGTTAGCGATATTGGTTGCACCAGCTTTTTTCCATCCAAACCGCTGGGTGGTTATGGCGATAGTGGTGCTTGTTTTACCAACAGTGATTCTCTGGCAGAGGCAATTTTTCAGATTCGAGATCATGGTCAAAGTGGTCGTTATCAGCATACCCGTATTGGAATTAATGGCAGGATGTCTTCATTTCAGGCCTCGGTATTGTTAGCTAAACTCAGCATATTCCCAGATGAGGTTCAACTACGTCAGCAGGTTGCAGAACGGTATACCCGGTTATTGAATGAAGCAAATGTCGATGGTGAAGCTTTGGTATGTCCACATATCGCAGATTACAATACCTCAGTTTACGCCCAGTATTCTATTCTGGTGCAGAATAGAGATCAGTTTCAGGCGGCCATGAGCGAACTGGGTATTCCGACTGCGGTGCATTACCCAGTGCCACTAAATCATCAGCCCGCCATGCAGGATCCCGACTGTCGCGTACCTATTTCTGAAGAGGTTGCGAACCGTGTGGTTAGTCTGCCAATGCATCCTTATATGAATGAGGACGAGCAATCCCTAGTTGTAGATTCTGTGCTTTCATCCATAATTTCACCAAGCTAGAATGTCTTCGAAATAGAACCTGCAATCAGATCGAATTGATTGTTTGGGATGACCGGTTAAGGTATAGTGTTCAACTTATGAACGCCTCTGATCTGAAAGAAGAACGACTAACTCTTGAAGTGCTTTCTGCTGTGGATCGAGGTAGTAAATTAAGTCAGCGAAGCTTGGCAAATCAGATGGGTGTCGCACTTGGCCTGGCCAATTCCTATATGAAGCGTTGTGTCAGGAAAGGCTATATCAAAATAAGTGAAGCGCCTGCAAATCGCTATATTTACTATCTCACGCCCCAGGGGTTTAGTGAGAAATCTCGTTTGACTGCACAGTTTTTGTCCTCGTCATTTGATTTTTACCGTCAGGCGGCTTCGTCCTGTGGCTCTATTTATCGACATTGTCAGAATCAGGGTATCGACACTGTGTTGCTGTGTGGCTATTCAGAACTGGCAGAGATTGCTTTGTTGCAAGCTATGGATGCTGATATTCAGGTAATAGGTCTATATGATCCAAGGGGCTCGAAAAAGGAGTTTTTTTCGCGACCGGTTTGGTCAGATTTAATGGCGCTACCCGATACTAGTCGAGTTTTGACAGACCTTGGTGATCCGTTGGCAATGTATCGTTCAATAAGAGTGGCAAAGCCCGATATCGCCGTGTTAACGCCGGATGTGTTAGGTCTACATACGGATTTGTAACTGGGTATCCTGATTTTGTCAGGGTTTTTGATAAAGTGATGCGGCCCTGCGAGTTTGCTGCAGGGCGGTAGCGTGTTTTTTTGTAACCAGCGCAGGATTTTCCTGCCAACTTGATTAAGCAAAGCAGATGAAGATTGCAGTAGTAGGATTAGGTTATGTGGGCGCTCAACTGGCAGTGGCGTTAGGGGAGAATTTCGATACCGTGGGTTTGGACTTAAATGTTGAGAAACTCAATGCCTATCGTGCGGGCTATGATCCCACCGGTGAAGTTTCTGCGGAGCAACTGGCCGCAGCAAAACGACTGGTTTATACCAACACTGTTGAAGATATGGCGCAATGTGATATTTTTATTGTCGCTGTGCCGACCCCAACAGATCAGGCAAATCGACCGGATTTTTCACCCCTTATTGCCGCAAGTAAAACCATTGGTTCTGTGATGCAACCAGGTAGCACGGTTGTTTATGAATCTACTGTCTATCCTGGCGCTACAGAAGAGGTGTGCGTACCGGTGCTGGAGGAGGCATCTGGATTACAATGGCGTGAGGATTTCCATATTGGTTATTCGCCGGAAAGAATTAATCCTGGCGATACCAATCACACCCTGAGAAAAATCGTCAAGGTGGTGGCAGGAGATGACGAGGAAACTCTTGAACGAGTGGCTTCGGTCTATGAGTCAATTATAGATGCTGGCATACACAGGGCTTCCTCGATTAAGGTCGCGGAAGCTGCCAAAGTGATCGAAAATACACAAAGAGATTTGAATATTGCGCTGGTCAATGAACTGGCAGTGATATTTGATCGTATGCAGATTAATACCCGCGAAGTCTTAAGCGCGGCTGGTACCAAATGGAATTTTCTGCCATTTCAACCAGGTCTGGTTGGAGGGCACTGTATTGGAGTTGACCCTTACTATCTTACCCATAAGGCTCAGGAACTGGGTTATCAGCCAGAAGTCATTCTCGCTGGCCGACGTATTAATGACGGCATGGGCAAGTTTGTTGCCGAGAAGACCATCAAAACGATGGCGCAAAATGGTTGTGAGATTCGACAGGCTCAGGTCAATATCTATGGCTTAACTTTCAAAGAGAATTGCCCTGATTTACGCAATACTCAGGTGATAGAAATTGTTCGCGAATTGCGAAGTTACGGTGTGAATGTATCTATCACAGATGCCTTAGCTAATGCTGACGAAGCCAGGCATGAGTACGACGAAGAACTGGTTGATCATAATGATATGCCTGATGCAGATGCTGTAATTTTGGCCGTGAGTCATGATCAGTATCTGGCGGCGGGTCTTGAACCATTAGTGGAAAAATTGAGAAAGCCCGGTATCTTTATAGACATTAAATCGGTGTTTCAGTCCGACCAATTGACTGAACTTGGTTTTGGCTATTGGGCGCTATAGAAAATATTTCGGAATGTCTGCTTAAGATCAGTTGATCTTAAGCAGTGCATGCAAAGATAGAATTGTAAAATTGAGGTTATCGAATAGATGAAAGTGATGATTACAGGCGCAGCGGGCTTTATCGGCTCTACTCTGTCGCTTAGGCTGCTTGATAGAGGTGATACTGTTCACGGTGTAGATAATCTTAATGATTATTACGATGTGACACTTAAACAGGCTCGTCTTGACAGATTATCGGTTTATGAGAACTTTCACTTTCATAAGCTGGATATTGAGTCTCCTACTGATATGCAAACTTTGTTTGGTGAGCATCAGTTTGATGCAGTGATGAATCTGGCCGCACAGGCAGGTGTACGTTACTCCATTGATAATCCGATGGCCTATATTCAGTCTAATCTGGTAGGTTTCGGAAATATTCTTGAAGGATGCCGACATCAAAAAGTCGGGCATCTGGTTTATGCGTCGTCAAGCTCGGTTTATGGTGCTAATTCGAAATTGCCGTTCTCTGAGAAAGATAATGTCGATCATCCAATTTCATTATATGCTGCGTCGAAAAAAGCTAACGAGCTGATGGCTCATTCCTATTCGCATTTATATAATTTGCCAACCACAGGCTTAAGGTTTTTCACGGTTTACGGACCATGGGGACGCCCGGACATGGCCTTGTTTAAATTTACCAAGGGTATTCTGGCTGAAGAGGCGATTCCGGTTTTTAATAAGGGTAAGATGATTCGTGATTTTACCTATGTCGATGATATCGTCGAAGGCGTGTTGCGTGTTATCGATCAACCCGCTGCTCCAAACCCAAAATGGAGTGGTGATAATCCTGATCCTGCCACCAGCCTGGCGCCTTATCGCATCTATAATATCGGTAATAGTCAACCGGTTAAGTTGATGCGATATATTGAACTGCTGGAAGAGTGTCTCGGCAAGAAGGCAATTCTTGACCTGTTGCCTATGCAGGATGGTGATGTTCCTGCCACTACGGCCGATGTACAGGCACTGTCAGATGATCTTGGCTATAAACCTGCTACAACGGTTGATACTGGTGTACGTAACTTTGTTGACTGGTATAGAAATTATTATCAGGTTGGATAAACTTTCTATTTGTTAAAGCAGGTAAAAGATCTGATTTTCTCTACAGCAGATAAACTGCTGTGGTCAGGTGGTGTTCGTATCTTGATGTACCATGGTTGTTGTATCGGAGACCCTGGACTGATCAATCGAAACGGAAAACATGTTGAGAAGAAACGTCTTTATGCACAACTCAATGGATTGCTTAAGAAAGGTTGGAAAGCGCTGTCGTTAGAACAACTGCATGGCTATTTGCAATACGATCATCCAGTGCCGGAATTTTCGTTTTTAGTTACCTTTGACGATGGTTTTGCATCGAATTATGAGGTCGCCTTTCCTGTCCTAAAGGAACTGGGTGTGCCGGCAGTAATTTATATAACCACTAGTTTCGTCGATGCGAATCAACCCCTTTGGCCGGATCGTGTCGAATACGCACTTTGCAATAGCCTGGTTGGAAAGATTGCCTGGGAAAATGATGATCTAGCATTCGACCTCAGCTTGGAGAATGACAATGAAAGATTGCAAGCAACTTCCGTAATCAAACGATCTCTTAAGTCGATGAGCGAAGTATATTGCCTGCAACGTGTCAATGAGTTGGAATCCATGCTCAAAATTCGTCTATCTGATGCGAATGACTCGGATCTCCTTAAGCCTTTGGGTTGGCAACAGTGCAGAGAGATGGCCGAGAGCGGTTGGGTCTCTATTGGCGCTCATACGGTGAATCATCCCATTCTCTCACGTTGCGAACTAAATCAGGCACGTGAGGAAATAACACAATCGAAGTACCATATTGAAAAAGAACTTGATCAGGTTTGCGACTCTTTTGCTTTTCCCAATGGGGGTGCGTCCGACTTCACGAATCAGACTCTGGAACTACTCAAAGACAATAAGTTTAAAAGTGCGATGACGACTATCAATGGATTAAATGAGCGTTCGCAAGATCATCTGCAGTTATTTCGCTATGGTATTAACAATTACCATAGTGCTACTGATGTTTCAGCGTTGCTACAGGTATCACGACATCGTGCAGCTCAATGGGTGTCGAATGTCACAGGCAGATAATAAGCATGCCGCATTGAAACCGCTTAATCGAATGATGTTGCTGATGACCTGTGGTGGCCGGTTGGAGAACTGGGAACGGCAGGGGTTGATCGATCGAGAACTGATGTACTACGGTTTCATGTTGGACGCGGGTCTAAATCATGTCGATATACTTGACTATGGTAGCGGGCGAACGCAAAAGAAAATCGATAGCCGTTTTCATGCGTTACCAAAGAAATGGCTGCACAACGAAATATTATATAGCCTGATTGCTTTGTTTATTTATTGGGCAAATTTTCGCAAGGCTCAGATTATAAAAACCAATCAATCTTATGGAGCATGGGTGGGTGTTCTCGCCAGGCTTTTTCAACCTGGTAAGAAACTGGTGGTGCGTTGCGGATGGGTGCGTACCGAGGAAATGATGCGTAAAGACGAGAAGAAAAGTGGCTTCTGGTTGTTGGTCCATAAGTTGGCTGAATGGCAAGCATTTCGTTTTGGCAGTGCAATTATTGTAGCCTCTGATGTAGATCGCGATTACGTAGCGAGTCATTATCATGTCAACCGAAACAAGATAATGGTGATAAAAAATTCTGTTGATACAGCACGGTATTTCCCACGTCAGAAGTCTATAAACAAAAAGGCTGATGAGTTTCGCATCGTATTGATTGGTCGCCTGGTGCCGATGAAAAACTTCCAGAATGTTATTCGAGCTGCCGCCGAACTCGATTCTTCGGTAGTTATACAAATTCTCGGTGACGGCGAGTTCAGGCCTGAACTCGAAGAACTGGCGAAAAGCCATAGCGTAAATGTTCTATTCGAATCATTTATACCTAATGATCAGGTGCCGGAAGTGTTAGCTCAAGCAGATTTGTTTGTCCTTCCGCAGTGGTATGCCAGTGGCATGCCGAAAGTGACTCTGGAAGCCATGGCCTGTGGGGTTCTTACCTTGACTACAGATATTCTAACTCACCGGCAGATTGTTCAGCATGGGAGGAATGGCTTTCTCTGTGGGCAGGAAGTTAATGATTTGCGTGATGCAATCAAAACCATCATGCAACTTTCCTCGGTAGAGAAAGAACAGATTAGAAAAGTTGCGATGGATGATGTTGCGGCTCACCATAATATGGGGGCAAATGCTGCGAGAGAATATCGTTTTCTTCAGAGTCTGGCGAATGGAGTTAAAGCTGCAGACTATTTAAAACAGGAACAAACAGAAATTGAGAATGGTAGTGATCTTTAATGGGTAGCGAAACAGGTAAACGAGTTTTAGTAACTGGCGCGGATGGGTTTATCGGGTCCCATCTAACCGAAATGCTATTGCAGCAGGGACATCGTGTTGTCGCGCTGTCTCAGTATAATTCTTTTAATCACTGGGGCTGGCTGGAGCAGATTGTTGCTAACGATCAGCTTGAAGTTATCACTGGAGATGTTAGAGATGCCAATTATTGCCGAGAGATAACTCGAAATATTGATCGGGTTTATCATTTGGCCGCGTTAATCGCTATACCTTTTTCCTATACCGCACCGGATAGTTATATTGATACCAATATAAAAGGTACGTTGAACTTATGTCAGGCCTGTCGTGACAACGGTGTAGAAAGATTGGTGCATACTTCTACCAGTGAAGTATATGGTACCGCGCAGTATGTTCCCATCGACGAGAAACATCCTTTACAGCCTCAGTCGCCTTATAGCGCATCCAAAATTGGTGCAGATGCTCTAGCCATGAGTTTTCACCATGCTTTTGGTCTTGGAGTCTCTATAGCTCGACCATTTAATACCTATGGTCCAAGACAATCTGCTCGCGCAGTTATTCCTACAGTAATTACTCAGATAGCTGCAGGAGCGCGAACAATGAAATTAGGCGATATGCGTCCAACACGAGACTTTAATTATGTTAAGGATACTTGTCGTGGTTTGATTGCCATCTCTGAGTCTGAAGAAACTATTGGCCGAACGATCAACATCGGCAGTGGTAGTGAAATATCTATTGGCGATCTGGTCGAAACTATATCGAGGTTAATGAACGCCGATCTGGAGCTGGAACAGGACGAGGAACGTTTAAGACCGGAGAATTCCGAAGTATTCAGACTATGTTGTGATAACACGCTAATTCGTAAGTACGCAGGTTATGAACCTCAATATGATCTGAACAAGGGGCTTACTGAAACCATTGAGTGGTTTTTGAATAAAGAAAATCTTCGTCACTACAAGAGTCATATTTACAATGTTTAACGATTTTGTAGAGCTAGTGCGGGAAATCTACCCCAATAACGAAATTATTTCTCTTCATGCACCTGTGTTTAACGGTAACGAAAAACAATATTTAAGTGACAGTATTGATTCGACATTTGTTTCAACTGTTGGACAGATGGTTGGTGAATTTGAGAATCAGATTGCCAGCTATGTCGGCGTGACTGACGCCATCGCAACCATGAATGGAACTGCTGCATTGCACGCCGCGTTACTGGGTGTTGGTGTTGCTAGGGGAGATGAGGTTATTACGCAATCTCTGAGCTTTGTGGCGACTTGCAATGCGATTATGTACTGTGGAGCCGATCCGGTTTTTGTTGATGTGGATGGCGATACTGCGAGTTTGAGCGCAACCAGCCTGGCAGAGTATTTGTATGAGCAGGCGGAGCTTCGAGACGAAGGTGCCTTTAGCAAGTCGACTGGCAAGCGAATTTCTGCTTGTGTTCCGATGCATACGTTTGGACTGGCTGCAAACATACATTTCATTAAGAAAATCTGCGACGAGTGGAATATTGAACTAGTTGAAGATTCTGCCGAAGCACTGGGTACTGTTTGTGCTGGCCAGATGGCTGGTAGCATAGGCAAAGCGAATATTCTCAGTTTCAACGGAAATAAAGTGCTGACTACTGGGGGAGGGGGGATGATCCTTACTAACAACAAGGATGTTGCTAGTAAGATACGTCATCTAACCACTACTGCTAGAACTGCGGAGCTATATCGGTTTTCTCATGATCAGGTTGGCTATAACTACCGCATGCCCAACTTGAATGCTGCGCTCGGTATCGCCCAGTTTGAGCAGTTGGGTGAGTTTTTGAATGTTAAAAGACGCATAGCAAAAATTTATCAAGACTGGGCCGAAAAAGCCGGTGTCAGAATGCTTTCCGAAAGAGCCGGAACGCACTCAAACTACTGGTTGAATGCATTGTTGTTTGACAGCATCTACGAGCGTGATGAATTCCTGGAACATACAAATAACGCGGAAATTCTTACCCGGGCTGCCTGGGATCCGCTACATGTATTACCCATGTACAGGAATTGTGCGCGCGGTGATTTACATAATACGATGACGCTTTACCATAGTGTCGTAAATATTCCCAGCGGCGTACCGGTGGTCAGCTGAGAGTCGGAATTAGTGCAGCAATTGGCAAATGCAGCCCTGGATATGACTCGGGTGTCTGAAAGATTGCAACACCCCCCCCTTGTGTTGGTGCTGCCGAATTCGATGTCAATTAGAAATGTGTTTGCCTCAAATTTGTGGAAAGAACTTTCGGCGCTACCAGGGAAAATTTATATTGTCAGTCATAGCCGGGACCTGATTCCTACAGAAAAATTATGCGGCGGAATGGAGTGGCGATCGATCTCAGACCCTGCAGAGATAGGACCTGGGTGGCAATCAATGACTGTATTTCTGAGGAAAGTATTACGCTTTTTTTCCCTTAGAATACAGCGTATATTGCGCGCTGATTACCCCAATATTGCTTTTCGATTTAATCATATTCACAATTTCTATGCCCATCAATTCAAGCAGGCATTTACCGGCGAGAAGGTTGAGCGAGAGGCTCTAGCCGGAAATTACATATCTGCTGAGCTAGGTCTACCCAGGCCAGATTCGAGCTGGTTGTATTGGTTGTTATATAGAACCTACAACACCAGTTTGCAGATTATCGATCCTTCAATTAACGAATTCTTCAAGCACATACAACCCTCCAGAGTAGTTGTCTGGCATGCGCAAAACCTACTCAGCCGGGATTATGTTCTTGCTGCGAAAAAGTATGGTGCTCAGACGTGTGCTGTAGTGGGTAGCTGGGACAGACCGACGACCAAGGGGCCTATTTCTCACTGGTTCAAGCAAGTGATCGTGTATAGCAGTCAGATGAAAAATGATGTTGTTGACTATCATGCAATACCTGCGGATAAGGTAGTGAATGTCGGTTGGCCACTTTTTGATGGCTATGCTAATAGTAGACGTACTCGTAGCGCGGAAATAATTGACTGGCTGAATTTGCCAACAAATTGTTGCCTGCTCGTGTTCACTGCAAATTCTGCCAGACTGGGTGAGAATGAACCGCATATAGCAGGCTATCTAGCCGATCAGGTAGTGAATAATCGATACGATAAGCCTTGCATGTTACTAATTCGACCACATCCAGTAGATAATGAATGGAAAAGTCGCTACGGATTATATCAATCCCAAGGCAGGGTGATAGTGCAGGCTGCAGAATTGGCTGGATTGAAACGGCTGGAAGATACTCTTTGTGCCGCCGATGTGGTGATTTCCGGGCAGGGTTCAATTAGTCTTGACGCTGCTGCTGTTGATGCACCCATTATAAATCTTGGGTTTGATGGTAAGAATCCTGATGACAGTGAGCTTGCCAGGCAGTGGTACAAAATGGATCACTACTGTCCCGTTGTGAAATCTGGCGCCGTTGAAATGGTTAATGGGTTTGAAGAACTAGATCGGGCGATCAATCGGTATTTGATGAATCCAGATTATCGGGCTGAAGGTCGGCGCTGGATAAGAGAGAATATGATGGATCCTCTTGATGGTTGTGCTGCCAGTCGTCTGACAGATTTATTGCGTAATGAGGTTTTGTGCGAAGAGTCGGTCTGATTCCAGCAAGAGGTGGCTCTAAAGGAATTCCCAGCAAAAATCTTGTTGAGCTCGATGGCCGCCCTTTGATAGCGCATACCATCTGCTGTGCTCTGGACTCAAAGGTGCTGGATTCAATAATTGTTAGTACCGATAGCCTGGAGATTGCCGAGGTGGCCCAGAATTATGGTGCGGATGTTCCGTTTCTAAGACCGCAGAATATTTCTCAAGACAATAGTAATGCTGTCGAGGTAATTGATCATTGCTTAAGGTTTTTGTCTAATTCAGATTATTTTCCTGATACCTTAGTGTACTTACAACCAACTTCTCCGTTGCGAATATCTAACGATATAATAGGCGCTATTGCGCGATTTGACCAAGAGAGGGCCGATACTCTGGTAAGTGTGCAGACTGTTCCTCATCAGTTTAATCCAGAGTCCATTATGCAAATGGATGACACCAATAGGCTTATGAGTAATTCAGGTGGAAATGAGAGTCTAGATCGGCATTTTAAACCATCCTATGTTGCCCGAAATGGCCCTGCGATTCTGGTTTTAAATGTGACGAAGTTTCTTCAAGAAAAGGCCTTTTATGCTGGGAATATGCACGTTGTTGGTTATCCTATGCCAAAAGAGAGATCTATCGATATCGATGAGCCCTGGGATCTGAGATTGGCGCAGGCCGTACTTAATTTGGATAAACTTTAAAATGACGCAACAAGATAATGCTGTAATGGTTATCGCTGAGATTGGATCAGTCCATGACGGTAGTTTAGGTAATGTTTTGAAACTGATTGAAGCTGCTGGTGAAGTAGGTGCCGATGCAGCGAAGTTTCAAACTCACATCGCCGTTGAAGAAACTATTCGGGATGCTCCAACTCCTGCTTACTTTAGCGCGGAGGATAGGTTTAGTTACTTCGATAGAACAGGCTTTTCACCCAGAGAATGGCAGCTAATTAAACAGCATTGTGACGATAATGCCGTTGAGTTTATGTCCTCACCATTTTCTGAGGCTGCCGTTGATCTGTTGGAGTCTCTGAGTATGCAGCATTATAAAATTCCTTCGGGGGAGGTGACTAACCTTCCCATGTTGGAGAAAATTGCAGCTATTTCCAAACCAGTGATTTTGTCTAGTGGTATGAGCAACTGGGTTGAACTGGATGAAGCCGTAAATGTTTTTTCCAGAAAAAACTGTCCTTTAACTGTTTTGCAATGTAGCTCAAGATATCCGTGCCCGTCGGATGCTGTGGGACTCAACGTTATGCAGGAGATGGCGCGGCGTTATAATTGTGCTGTTGGCCTGTCAGATCATACCCATTCGGCGGCCGCAAGTATTGCGGCGGTAACCCTGGGCGCTACCGTGATTGAAAAACATTTTACATTCAGTCGGCTGATGTATGGCAGTGATGCTAAACATTCAATGGAGCCCGAAGAGTTCAGGTCAATGGTTGGACTTATACGAGAAGTGGAGAGTATGTCGGCTAATCCAGTGGATAAATCCGATGTAAGTCATTATGTGGACATGAAGTTTATCTTCCAGAAGAGCCTGGTCGCATCACATGATCTCGAAGCCGGTACAACGCTGCAACGATGTGACATTGGGGTCAAGAAACCGGGAAGTGGTCTGGCTCCAAAGAATCTCGAGCTAGTTTTAGGTCGGAAACTAAAGTGTTCATTAAGAATGGATGCTTTGCTAGCATTAAATGATTTTGAATAAATTCACGTTGTGAAGTTACCCAGTTGTTGCCATATTAATTAGTGAGTGGTTATTAGCCAGATGAGAAAGATATGTATTGTTATAGGATCAAGGGCAAATTACAGCAGCATTAAGTCTGCTATGCACGAGATTCAAAATCACCCTGAACTAAAATTACAGGTGGTGGTAACTGCTTCAGCCGTGTTGGATCGTTACGGTGCGGTATCTGATTTAATTAGCGCGGACGGGTTTGAGCTTGATGCCAGTATATTTTCCCTGATTGAAGGGGAAACACCTGCGACTATGGCAAAGTCTACTGCCCTGGGGTTGATGGAGTTACCAACAGTATTTGAACGTCTTAAACCAGATATCATATTAACGGTTGGTGATCGATTTGAAACTATGGCGACTACCTTAGCGGCTGTCTACATGAATATTCGACTTGCACATACTATGGGTGGTGAGATTACTGGCACAATCGATGAGAGTATTCGACACGCCATTACCAAATTTGCCCATATCCATTTTCCAGCTTGCAGTGATGCTAGTGATAGAATCGTTAAATTGGGCGAGTTGCCTGAGTTTGTGTATAACGTGGGTTGTCCGCGCATGGATCTTGTGGCTGAGATTCTTGGTGGTGAAGAAACAAATCTAGAAGCGTCTTTATTTTCCGATGGCGTTGGGCGAAGTTTTGATTTGACTCAGCCATTTTTACTGCTTTCCCAACATCCGGTAACTACTGAATATGGCGACGGAGAGAGGCAGATTAATGCGTCATTGGCTGCAATAGACAAACTTGGGTTGCCCGCCATAGCGTTATGGCCGAATCCTGATGCCGGGTCCGAAGAAATCGCGCGGGGAATGAGAAAATACCGTGAGCATAATAAGAATTCGAAAATCCACTTTTTTAAAAATCTGCCTATAAAAACCTATGTACAATTAATGGCTAATACAGCTTGTTTAATTGGTAATTCCAGTAGCGGTATACGCGAGGGTGCATTCATTGGAACACCTGCGGTAAATGTAGGTAGTAGACAGAATAATCGACAACGTGGACCCAATGTTCTCGATACCGATTGCGATAAAGACGCCATCGTGCGCGCGGTTCAAACGCATATTTCGCACGGCCGATATGATTCGGCTCCTATATATGGTGATGGTCATGCAGGAAAAAGAATAGCAAATATTCTGGCCGAAACTAATCCGTCCATTCAGAAAACCATAGCTTATTAGTTTGATAGATAGAAAAGATCTAAAGGTGTCAGGGTTAGATATACCACAGGTTTCTGTAATTATGAGTGCCTATAATGCTGAGAGTTTTCTCACCCAGTGTATTGAAAGCATTCTGAATCAGACCTATTCCGATTTTGAGTTTATTGTGGTGAATGATGGTTCAACAGACGGTACGCTGGAAATCTTACAATCGTTCAGTGATCCACGGCTCAATGTAATCGATCAGCTCAATAAGGGTTTAACCGCAACTCTGAACGAGCTGATAAGTCGCAGTAGAGGAAAATATATTGCCCGTCAGGATGCAGATGATTACTCGTTGCCGGAGCGACTGGCAAAACAGGTGCAGTTTTTAGAAAATCGGCAAGATATTGCTCTGATTGGAACAGGTTCTGTGCAGGTTGATCATTCCAATTCTCAAATCCACAGATTTATCCCTGAAACTCGGCCTATAACGTTGAGTCAACAATTGGTTGAGGTTAATTCTTTTACTCACGGTTCCTGGTTGGTGCGTGCTGACATTTTAAAGGATTTAAATGGTTATAGAGAAGAGTTTAGGTTTTCACAGGACTATGATCTTCTTCTGAGAATGAATGAAAAATATCAGCTCTCAAATCTTGCCGAAGTGCTTTATGCTCATAGACATAGTCGAGATATGGTTTCCATTGTGAATGTTGAAGCGCAGGGGCTGTTTGCTGAACTTGCTCGCCAGTGTTGGAGAGAGAGGGCAGATTTTGGTAGCGACTGCATTCAAAATGGCCAATACGATCCACCGGCTAACCGTATTCGAAAGGACCGTGTTGACGGCTTGATTCGATACCATAAACATCTCATATCAGCGTGGACTCGAAAGGGCGACGCCGTTAAAACCAGAAAAGAAATTATAGAGCTATTAAAAATATCTCCGAGAGAACCATTTGCCATAATCCAATATGCACTGTCGCTAGGCGGAGGGGGCTTTCTAAAGAAAGTTACAGAGACTTGGGAAGGTCTACGTAAAGAATAGGCCAAGTATAAGGTCTAGAATTTTTGTGAAAAAACTCTTGTCTATTTATACCCACAAGTTTTCTTATAACGCGGTTTAATGTCTAGTATATTGCCTGATTGGTTATTGTGTTCATGCGAATTCTTATTGTTATAGCGACACTACAACCTGGAGGTGCAGAACGGGTTGCCTGCAATCTGGCTAATTATTGGGCCAGGGCCAAACATAGTATTTCTATTCTGACCCTTCAGGATGAGGACGAAGCATCGTTTTATCTTCTTGACGATAGTATCAATAGAGTGAATCTGAATTTGATGAACGAATCGGGTTCTTTATTCAGAGCTATAACAAATAATCTTCGTAGAGTATTTAAACTGCGTCAAAATATTAAGTCTTTGGCCCCTGATGTTGTGTTGAGTTATATGTTGGATACCAGTGTGCTCACTTTGCTTGCCACCAGGGGACTGAACATACCGGTGGTGATTTCTGAGCATGCTGATCCTGGGACCTATCCAGTTTCTGGAATTTGGTCGCTAATGCGGAAATTATCCTATCCATTGGCGAACAGAGTAGTGGTTCTGAACCGTACAGCGAAGGCCTGGTTCGGAAAGAATCTGACTAAAAATTTAGACCTTATACCTAACCCGGTAATTATCCCTGATAAAGATAATAAAGAGTCCAGGCTTGTAGGGCAATTGATCGCAGTGGGTCGCCTGGATTACTTGAAGGGGTTCGACTTACTTATCGATGCATTTGCTGAAGTTCTAAAAACAAGTCCACAGTTGAAGCTAAGTATTTATGGAGATGGTCCCGAGAGGGGGCAATTACAAAAAAAAATAGTGGAACTTGGCGTGTCTACCCAGATTACTCTAGAAGGCTATACGACCGATGTCGATAGTGCTTTGATGCGTGCAGAGCTTTTTGTTATGAGTTCCCGCACAGAGGCATTTCCAATGGCACTTTGTGAAGCAATGGCCCTGGGGCTCAGTGTAATAAGTAGTAACGCAAGTGCCGGTGTAGAAGAATTGATTATTGATGGAGAAAATGGGTTGCTTTGTAAGGTTGGGTCTGTTGCAAGCCTGGTTGAGAAGATCAAGTTAGCAATTGGTAATCCCGAACTAAGGGACTATTGTGGAAACAATGCCCGGTTATCTGTGCAGAAGTACTCAATAGAACAGGTCTCCAATAGATGGCAAGTACTATTTTCTGAACTTGTTGCCTGATGAGTGACTTTTTGTTTTCCATTATCACGCCTACCTATAATCGAGCGCATAGCCTTGGCCGTGTTTATCGTTCAATCTGCTCGCAGACCTGCCAGGACTTTGAATGGGTAATTGTGGACGATGGCTCTACAGATAATACTAGCGAATTGATTGCTGGCTGGATAGAAGAAGATCTCATTTCAATACAGCCTTTAGTTAAAGAGAATGGTGGTAAAGCAGATGCTTTAAATCATGGGGTCTCGGTCGCTCGCGGGGAAATGCTAATTATTCTTGACTCAGATGATGAGTTAACAATTGATGCGCTAGCGGTGATGATTTTTGCCTGGAATGAAATTCCATCTTCAGAACGTAGCGACTTTATTGGTGTAACAGGATTGTGTGAGAACCAGTCAGGTGATTTAGTTGGGTCTGAATTTCCACACGATTCTTTAGATTCAAATGCCATTGAGGTGAAGTATAAATTTAAGCTGGAAGGGGAGAAGTTTGGTTTTCAAAGAATTGACATAATCAAACAAAACCCTTTCCCGGTCCTCTCAGATCATTCACATGTGCCTGAAGGCATTTACTGGGGCATGCTAGCCCGGCGATTCAAAACAAGATATATAAATAAAATAGTACGAATTTATCACCAGTCAAAAGTGAACGATTCTTTAACAAATATTTGTGATCCAGGATCTCTGGCTGAAGGAAATCGTTTGTGGCATCAGTTTATTTTAAATGAAGAAATTCCCTGGTTAACTTCATGCCTGAGTTGCTTTGTTATTTCTGCGATCCACTATTCCAGGTTCTCTTTTCATGTTCAAAAGGGTGCGCTAGAGCAAATCAAATCGTTAGAAAATCTCTCAGCAAAAACATTAGTCACTCTGTTCGCAATCGCAGGCTATTTAGTCTATAAACGCGATTTGTTGCGCATGTCAGAATGATATCTTTTGTAATACAGTTTTTCGATATCTATTTGCCTGCCGCGTTATTATCAACTCATAGTTTAGACTAAATGCTATCTAATTTTCAGTTTCCTGAGTTTGGGGTAATTTTGTTTTTCCTCCTGAGTTATGCCTGGATCAGGTGTTTGCCAGCGGTCTATAGAACGACGCCAGTCGTAGTAGCCATGTTGTTGGTGGTAACCGCACACCATGCAGTATCAATTTTTAATTTATTTAGCATATTACCGGGTGCCGATGGTGATGCAAATATGTTTTATAAGAATGCGTTGCGAGCGTTACATGATCAGAATTACCCGGATGTAACCGTTGGTACGGGCTTTTATGAATGGATACTGTTCTTCACACACTATACTTTTGGTCAGTCAAAGCTGGTTGGGCAAACGCTCTCGATTCATTTTTCGGCGATATCGCTCATATTAATGACTCTTATAGCTTCAGTTTATAAACTGCCCCCACGCAAGGCCGTTGTGTTGATAGTTATTGTTGGTCTATTACCAACCCATCTGTTTTTTACTTCAATAACTTTTCGTGAAGTATTTCAACTAACTGGGCTGGCTGGTGGTTGTGCCTTTGCGATTCTAGCTATAGAAACAGGCAAAACGAAATTTTGGTTATTTTCAATACCGTTCTTCTTGTTTATGGGGCTTTTCCATCATGTATTGATCGCGCTGGGAGCTTTGTTAGTGGGGCTGGGGATTTGTTTACATATTTTTAGATACTCTCCTAATACAGGAAAAGCATTGCTTTATTCATTACTTATGCTGTTTCTGGTCGGAGTAATTGGTTTTTTTCTCGTTGTGAAAATGCCCGCGACTAGTGGAAATGATTACGTTGAAATGCTGACAGATCACAGCAGCATAAATCATTTTATTTTTGGATACAGGGAGGCTGTTGATTCCGCGAACCCGCGCACATCCTATGGGTTTATGGTAGAAACCTTTGAGTGGTATCCTGCAGTTGTTGGTCTTTCCAAATCGTATTTCTATTATGTTGGTGGACCGTGGTTAAGTGAGATTGAAAAATGGATTGACTATGTTCCATTTATAAACTCAATAATAAGACTATCATTAATGCTGTTTTTGATTTTACTATTCATACGTGGAAAGTTGTCTTACGAGTCAGGGATATTTTTAGCACTTTTCCTGCTGATTACCTTTATGTGGTCACTTGGCTCGACAAACTACGGACAGTCTTTCAGGCACAACGTAATGTCAGATTGGTTAATAGTGCTTGCAACATTGCTGAGACTTAACTCAGGAAAACGTGAGACCCAAATTCAATGATACGTGTAGTTTGGATAAATATGTTGCTAATTGGGGTTGTTCTGTTGATTGGGGAAGGAATAACCCGTTATTCTGTGAATTATCATCCCGGTTACTACACCGGCATTATTGCGAAGGACGAATGTACAGAATATCCCTATGGAAAAGTCTGTCTTAATGATCGAGGCTTCCCCGACGTAAATTTTGCCTATAGAGATGGAGTCCCGCGTTTGGGTTATTTTGGCGACTCTATTTGTTATGGCGTTGGCGCTGGGATGCCCTATCGATTTACGGACTTATTGGCTAAACGATTTAGTGAGATTGATCAGTATAACTACTGTTATATGGCAACAAATTTATTGAACACGGCCAGTTTTAAACAAATTCTAGGATTAGTGACAGAAGCTAGCCTTAATCACGTTGTACTTGTTTTGAACATGAATGACTTTTCTCCTTTGCTAACCGAGGATGCAAAGCAATTAACGACCTGGAAGCCAGGGGATAAGATTTCAGATGCCAAAGAAATGCTACGTCCTCACTATCAAAAAATTTTTGTAAATAGCAAGAAAGAAAATCAAGTGGATAAGAGCACCTCTGTAGATGAGGAGGAATCCATAAAGAAGGTTGAGTTGTCTTTTCAGGATCAACTCGCACGACTATTGCCACAGATAAAAGAAAAAATATATCCATTGGATAATTTTCTTCGTGGTAAAAGTTTTTTGTATACGCACCTTAGGTCCGGGATTAAGTCCTGGATAATCCGCAACGGATATGAAAGCAATGGATATGTGTCTGCAGAATTGTTTCCCACTCAGTACGGCGATTTGATTCAGTATGGAACCGAGAAAGTTAATGTGTTGGGAGCAGCGCTTATCGATCGTCAGGTGTCGTTAACAGTGATGGTGGTTCCCTACGAAATGCAAATATCAGAACAAGCCAGAGAAGTTTATAAAAAGCTTGGCATTAACTGGGATGACTCATTTGTGAAAGGAGCAGTGCAGGCTTTAATAAAGCATAACCTTAGTCCTTCAATTGAATTTGTAGATTTGAAGCAGGCATTCGGCAACGTGAAAAAGCCAATTACTGTTGGTGAATATTATGTCTATAACCGGGGTGATAAGATGGACTGGAATCATCCAAATCGACAAGGCCATCAGAAAATATTCGAGTTTCTGGAAAGTCATAAGATTTATAATGAGTGGTAAAGTTTGACACAGCGTGTTGCTCACATTATTACGGGGTTAGAAAGAGGTGGAGCTGAATCATTTCTATATCGGTTCTTGAGTTTCGAGAATCGTAAACTCGATTATTTGGTAATTTCACTTGGCGGTCCAGGCGTATTTGGTCCACTACTGCGCAACAAAGGTATTCAGGTCGAAGCACTTTGTGTGACAGGTGTTTGGTCGTTCTTTACGTCAATTTTTAAAGTAAGAAGGCTGTTGCAAGAATATCAGATTCAATTGGTTCAAAGTTGGCTCTATAAAGCTGACTTATATGCGGTCCTGGTGGTTTTATTTTGTAAAGTCCCTTTAATATGGAATGTACGGCAAACAAATACATCTCATAAGATGAATAGCTACAGTACTCTAATTGTTTCTCGTGTCTTATCACTTCTTTCAAGAAAGGCCCCGGACCACATAGTGTATTGCGCAAATACCGCACAATCCTCTCATGAGAGAATGGGCTATCGCCGAGAAATTGGATCAGTAATTCCTAATGGTGTGGACTGTGAACTATTTAAAGTTGGTAAACAGAATAGAAACCTGATGCGCTGTTCATTGAAAATTGCTATTGATGTTCCAGTAATTATTAACGTAGGAAGATATGACCCACAGAAAGGTCATTTAGACTTTCTGCGCTGCGCAAGTCTGATCAGTAAACATCTACCGAAGGCTATATTTTGTCTGGTTGGTAAAGGAGTTAGTTGGGACAATCCATTGCTAGCAGCTGAAATTCAGCGACTCGATTTGAAAAATTCTTGCCTATTGCTAGGCGAACGACCTGACATTCCTCAACTATTAGATTGCGCAGATGTTTATTTATCCTGTTCGCTTGGTGAAGGATGGCCTAATGCAATCGCAGAGGCAATGGCATCTAGGCTCCCTGTTGTCGCGACTGATGTCGGAGACTCCAGGCAAATAATTGGTTGCTCAGGATACATTGCTTGCGTGTCAGATATTCAGGGCCTGTCTAAGATGGTCATTGACGTATTTGCACTGAGCGTGGGACAACGAAGAGAGTTGGGCCATCGAGCTCGGGAGAGAATTAAAACTCAATATTCTGTAGACAGTTCAGTTCAGCAATATGAGTCCCTTTATCAATCTATTAGGATAGTTTGCTGAAATGTGTGGGATAAGCGGGTTTTTTGGTGGTGAGGTGTTTCAGACCTATGGTGAGTCTGGAGTGCGGAAACTTTTAGAAGATATAACCGATACAATTTCCCATCGTGGACCAGACCAGGCTGGCTATTGGTTGGATAGAAATCTTTGTATTGCTTTTGGTCATAGACGGTTATCAATTGTTGATCTGACGCCGACAGGCGCACAACCCATGCAGAGCACGAGTGGGCGATACACAATTTGTTATAACGGCGAAATTTACAATTTTAAGGAGATTCGTAAACAGCTTGAATCGACCGGCGAACGATTTCGGGGTACATCTGATACAGAGGTACTGTTAAAGGGAATAGATTGCTACGGACTAGATAATATGCTGAGTCGTTGCCATGGCATGTTTGCATTTGCGTTATATGATCATGAAACTGGTAATCTAAACCTGGTGCGAGATCGAGTTGGAGAGAAACCTTTATATTACGGGTTTGTTGGGGATACGTTGGTTTTTGGCTCAGAATTAAAGGTATTTCGAAACATGCCCGGGTGGTCGCCGAAAATCAATCGCGATGCGCTGTTACTATATTTTAGACATAACTATATCCCAACCCCACACACTATTTACCAATCTATTTATAAGTTGCCAGCAGGTAGTAAAATAACATTTTCATTGAAAGAACTATCGCGTCAACGTCACTTTCATCCAGACGTGTGTAGTGGTCGAAGCGAGGAAAACGTCTCTCCCATAAGCTACTGGCGAGTTCCTGATGCTCTTGAATCATCCACCCATTTAATGCAGGGGTCGCATGACCAACAGGAGGCCCTGGAACAGCTAATTACTACATCAGTAGCCCGACAAATGGTTGCAGATGTGCCTCTCGGTGCGTTTCTTTCTGGGGGCATAGACTCAAGCGCAATTGTTGCCTTAATGGCAGAGCAATCCTCAAATCCCATAAAAACCTTTACTATTGGATTTGGTGAGTCAGAATATAATGAAGCCAAGAACGCCGCAAAAATTGCTTCCCATCTGGGTACTGATCACCATGAATTCACGCTTACTGCAAATGATGCGCTTGAACTTGTCCCAAGTTTGCCTCATCACTTTGATGAACCGTTTGCAGATTCTTCTCAGTTGCCCACTATGCTGGTTTCTCGGGTCACCCGCAGTGTCGTTACCGTAGCGTTATCCGGTGACGGTGGCGACGAACTGTTCGCCGGCTATGATCGATATCGATATGCCGAAAAATTGTGGCGCTACATCGGGGCGTTACCTGTGAGATTGCGTGCACCAATGGCATTTTTACTAAAGAATATGCCAACAGCGATGCTGAAAATATTTGCACCCTTGTTACCGGGAAAGTCAGGATCGTCCCAATCAGCGGCAAAATTTCGAAGATTAGCCGAAATGCTTGTTAGCAAAAATGCCGATGATTTATACCGTCTGATTATTTCTCACGAAAGTAATCCCGAAGAGTTGGTTAATGGGGGAAAGGAGCCGAACTACGAGTATTCTAAACCGGCAAAGTTTGGCGATACGATGCTGTCAAACATGATGGGCAGAGATATTAAGAGTTACCTTTTAGACGATATTCTTACTAAGGTCGATCGGGCGTCAATGTCGGTTTCGCTGGAAGTGAGAGTGCCACTCTTATGTCATGATGTTATAGCAATGGCCTGGTCAATGAAACCAGATAATGCCCAGAGCGATATCCATCAAACCAAAATACCCCTGAGAAAAATTCTCTACAAGAGAGTGCCTCGGGAATTGGTGGAACGACCAAAATCTGGTTTCGCTATTCCGCTTTCCGATTGGCTCAACGGCCCACTGAAAAACTGGGCTAACGACTTATTGGATAGTGACCTTATAAGGCGTCAAGGATTGTTGAATGTTGACAGGGTGAATATCTTGCGAAAACAGCACTTCGATGGGAGTGTGGATCACCAGTATCGATTGTGGAATCTATTGATGCTGCAGGCCTGGCTTGAAGGACAGTCCGCTTGAAACGAGTTGTATTTTGTCATAATACCGCTCAGTATATTTTCATGCATTATCAGGAGCTGGCAAAATCTGTGGTAGATGCACAATGTGAGTTAATTTGTGTGGTGCCGAAAGACGACTATTGCAATGAACTTGAAAAGCTGGGTGCGAAAGTTGTCGATTGGTCGCTGAGCCAGCATGGTCAAAACCCAATTCGCGAAATTGAATCAATTTTAAAACTCAACAGAATTTTGGCAAAACTGAACCCTGATCTAATTTTAAGTTTTAGTATTAAACCTAATTTGTACATTTCCTTGTTAAACTCTATATCAAATCGATATAAACAATTTTGTATGATAACCGGGCTGGGATATGTTTTTATAGGCACTGGCTTTGGTAAAAGTCTGTTTCGCAGACTAATTGTTTTGTTGTATAGAGCAGGTTTTAGGAATGTCACAGGTGTATTTTTTCAAAATGATGAGGATGAAAGGGTTTTTCAATTAGAAAGAATCGTTCGGCAAAATCAGAGTCGAGTAATACCTGGCACCGGTATTGATCTGACGTGGATAAAACCAGAAGTTTCAATTGGATCGAAGATGCCACTTAAATTTCTGTATGTAGGGAGGCTACTTATTGACAAAGGCGTGCGTGAATTGGTTAATGCAGCCCGGGCTCTCAAAGGTGAAGCGGTAAGTTTTTCGTTATTAGGTCCTATCGACAGTAACCCGCAAGGTTTGTCAAAAGATTGGATTGATCAGCTGGAGAAAGAGGGATTGGTGAAATATCTTGGTATCGAGGAAGATGTACGACCTGTTCTTCAGCAGCATGACATATTTGTTTTGCCGTCTTATAGAGAAGGGTTGTCTCGGTCGATTATGGAAGCTATGGCAGCTGGCATGCCTGTGATCACGACTGATGTACCTGGTTGCCGTGATCTGGTGGAAGATGGTGTGGAAGGTTTTGTGGTGCCGCCGAAAGACTCGGATGCGATTTGCATAGCCGCATTAAAATTTATAAAAAATCCAGAGCTAATAGCTTCAATGGGGGAGAGCTCACGGCGTCGCGTAGAAAGGGATTTTGATGTTCACAAAGTTAATAAACTAGTTTTAAGCAGGATGGGAATAACCAGCGCATCATGAACATCCGAGGTAATTGGACTTCAATCATTTTGCTGACACTTGATGTGGGCGGGCTCTATTTAATTATTATCCTTTCCCAGGCAGCGAGATTGAATGAATGGGGGCGCGATATAAATTTCTCTCTGGCAATGGTGTTATTTGTCACATTGATGGTGTTTTACGTATTCAATCTGTATAGCCTCGATCGAATGTCCCGATCGCTTGAAACTTTAATGAGAACGTCGCTGGCTGTAGGTGTTGCCTCTTTGATAACTGCAGCGATGATATATACAACTCGTTCATTTGACGTCGACCCAGTTCTTTGGCGAAGTGTATTTCTGGTTTCTATGTTTAGCTACCTGTTTTGGGCAGCACTTATACGATTTTTAATTATTCGCTGGGTAAGAATTAATCGTCGACCCAGGTGGCTAGTAGTAGCAAAAAAAGCAACTTTTGATGTTCTGTATCAGGAAATGGCCTCGGTTGATCCGGCGATTCTGTTACACGATTTAAAGGGTGATCATCCGGACCAGATATTCCTACAGGCAACAGAGTTAGACAAGCAGTATGGGCTGGACGGAGTCATTGTTGATCAAGAAAACTATTTGAACAAGGAGCTGATACCAAAACTAATGCATCTTCGCTTCAGTGGTTGTCGCGTGCTAGGCACAGAAGAATTCTTTGAAGAGTTTGCAATGAAGATTCCGGTGGCCTATCTAAAAGACCACTGGTTTGTAATTTCCGAAGGATTTACCTTGCTGCATCATAGTGCCCAACTTAGGGTTAAGCGGTTATTTGATTTGTTGATTGCGGGCCTTGGCTTGATTGTGTTGGTTCCGGCTGTATTGCTATGTGCTCCTCTAATAAAGTTAGATGGTGGGCGCGTATTTTATCGACAACAGAGAACAGGTAAGGATGGTATTCCGTTTTTTCTAGTAAAATTAAGGACGATGCGAGAAGATGCTGAGCAGGGTAAAGCTCAATGGGCAGAGAAGAATGATCCACGGACTACAACCGTAGGGCGATGGTTGCGGAGAACGCGGTTAGATGAGCTTCCGCAGCTTTGGAATGTAATAAAAGGTGATATGAGTTTTGTGGGGCCGCGACCGGAGCGTCCCGATTTCAATCTTATTCTGGAAAAAGAAATTCCATATTATAATCTCAGACATATGGTAAAACCAGGCATTACCGGCTGGGCGCAAGTAATGTATCCCTACGGTGCTTCAGTTAGTGATGCATTGAGAAAGCTTGAGTACGATCTTTATTACATAAAAAATTACTCACTAATTCTAGATCTATACATCGCACTTCGTACTATCAAGGTGGTTGTATCCCACGCGGGCCGCTAGTTTGGCGTTAATGCTTTTATACACTCTGATCTTATTCGTACCTGGTTGGCTTCTTACCGGTGTCTTCCATACGCTTGCGCCACGCTTGCTCTTCTCTTTTGCGATTTCTTTTGGAATTGCCATTCTGTCCGTGTTTTTGGCAAAAGTGAGCCAGATTTCTGCTCAATCTATTCCTGCAGTGTGGTTTGGATTATTTGGTATAACGATTGTGGTATGCGCCTGGAAGTCACAGCAGGCGGCATTGTCAGTCACTCGTATAATTATCCCAGGACGAGTAACTGTAGAAGCCTATGGTGCACTTGTTGTTGTGTTACTAACAACTATTTACAGTGTATGGGTGGGTCCATACGCAGAAATTCCTTCGGATGCGATTTGGCATATTGGTCGAATTCAGGACAAGCTACAGCTAATTATTGAAAATCGCGATTTGCAGATCATTTCAGGAAACGCGATTTTTAATAAGCTCAATCACTACTGGTATTTACTGGTTGGTAGTTTGCTTTATTGGTCAGGCGAAAGTATTAGAGAATCTTTGTTTTGGCTGACTATTGGTAACTGTGTATTGCTATTGGCGAGTTTCTACTGGTTTGTTGTCGCTGCCATGCAGAGTGTTTCTGAAAAGCCTCATGTTCGTAGTTTTGTTGGGATATTCGCCAGTATTTTCTTCGTTCTCCATTTTGGAACTGGGGTATTTTCTTTTCTTCGTTACTACACCTTTGGCCCAGTATTTCTAAATTTTATCGTTCTTTTCGTGGTATTTCTTAGCATGGAGAGATATCTAAAGTCGGAGAAATGGTTTGATCATTGGATGATGTTTGCAATGATAGGGACGGTTGTTTGCACGATGACCCACATGCAGGAAGGCATGTTCGCAATATTGATGGGACTAATGATTTTATTTCTTAATAGTCTTGATTGTTATCGATTGCAAAAGAATTCTATTGCTAGAATAGGCGCAAAACAGGAGCTGCATCAATGGTCCATCGCCCGTAAAAATTACTTGCTTACCGGTTTAGCTATTGTTGCTTATCTTTCAGTGCACGGCTATTTATATACCAGCGTGGTGAGAAATAATCCGCTTGTGTATGGGGTTTTAACCGACGTTAAGGTTATTATTCCGTTCCTGAAAAGTCTTTATATCTTAAAACCTACCCATCAGTTCTACCAAGTTATTACGATTTGGGGGGTGTTGGTATACGCATGCTTCTTCTGGAGAAGAGAGCAGCTGCGAAATAGCAATCTGATTATGGCCGCGATGTTACTGCCATTCTTTACCGTGTTTAATCCAATATTTACGGATTTATTTCTGAGAATTTCCTGGCCAGAGGTATTGTGGAGGATAGCGTACGTTATACCTTTGGCGCTAGTCGGTGGTTTCTTTTTTTGGACCTTTCTCCGCACAGCGATAAGCAAAGGAAAAATTATGTCCAGGGTTTCTTCAGCGCTGATAGCTGGGTTATTTCTGGTGCTTTTGTTTCCTATTGATAATCGATTTGTCCATTCAGACTGGAGCAAAATTGCAATGCTTGGGCCGGTGTCAGCGAAAAATGACATCAGAGTTTGGGAAGACTTAATTGACCAGTTGAATCGTTTCGAAAAATCTAGGGTACTTACGGACAAATTTACTGGTTATGCGATAAACGCATACACCCATCATGAATTTCCATCTCATAAATTTTCCGGTAACGGAATTATGTCGTTGAAGGAAAGTGAGTATGGGCAGGATGTACTGGACAGGTATAAAGGATGGTTGTTGGTGTTAAATCAAAAGGATGGTGGGATTAGCCATACAGGAAAAGTGGGACGCCATTGGGGAGACGACTCAATGCGAGTCTCACAACAATATGGAGAGGCCTTTGAAAATTTGATTTCTCGCCAACCCGATGGCTTGGAGTTGTTGTGGCATGGTGAAAATCAAAAAATTTATAGAATTGGACATACGATAGCCAGCGCAGAAGACTAGCAGTTTATCCTGGTGCTAACCTAACTTCTATCCAGATTGCTCAGTACAGCCAGAGCCTTTTCTTCTTCTCTGGTGTCATCCCCACTATTTCTACGTTCCAGTAGCCTGTAGCGTAGCCCCTCCAGATCAAACAGCTTTGTGTTGTCTAGATGCCGAAACTCGGCGATAAATCCCTCTCCTGGCATTTGGTATATCTGGGTGAATTTGTAGATCGCTGGCAATTTATTACTCACTTTGACGATGACTCACAATAGGTTAGCTCAGAAACAGGCGATAAGCGACATTGTCGCTTTCGTCGGACCACGGATAGTCAAGGCTATTCAGGAGCTTCTTGATGGATTTTCTTTGTGCTCTGGGTACTTGTATACCGCAAAGAATTCTGCCGAAATCTGCACCATGGCTACGATAGTGAAACAGACTAATATTCCAGTTTTCACCCAGAGCATCCAGAAAGCCAGATAGCGCGCCCGGACGTTCCGGAAATTGTAGTCTGAAAAGCATTTCGTCTGTTACTTCTGTGGCGCGACCGCCAACCATGTGTCGGATATGTAGTTTAGCCATTTCGTTATCGGTTAGGTCGACTGTGGCATATCCCGTGTTCTCTAGTTTATCTATTACATTGCGTATATCATTCCTGTCCTGAATCTGCAACCCGACATAAATATTCGCACTGCCCTCCTGAGCATATCGGTAATTGAACTCGGTTACGTTGCGTTTGCCAATTAACCGACAAAAGCGCCGAAAACTTCCGGGCTTTTCGGGAATAGTGACCGATAATATAGCCTCGCGGAGCTCTCCTATCTCGGCCCGCTCTGATACATGTCGCAAGCGATCAAAATTCATATTGGCGCCAGACGCAATGGCTATTAGATTGCTTTTGTCCAGATCATTTTGCTTAACATACTTCTTCAGTCCGGCTATTGAAAGTGCGCCGGCGGCTTCCATAATGGAACGAGTATCTTCGAATATATCTTTGATCGCGGCACAGATCTCATCGGTATTGACAGTGATCATGTCGTCAACGGATTCAAGACAAATCCTGAAAGGTTCCTTGCCTGCCTGGCCAACGGCAACCCCATCTGCGAACTGTCCAACATGAGCTAGTCTTACTCTGCGTTTTTGTGCCAGAGCGGCGGTCATTGAGGCGGCATCTTCAGGCTCTACGCCGATAATTTTTACATCTGGGCGTAGTTCTTTAATTAGTGTGGAAATACCTGAGATTAAGCCGCCGCCGCCGACGGGTATGAAAATAGCATCCAGATCTCCAGAATGCTGACTTAGTATCTCAAGGGCAATTGTACCCTGTCCGGCGATAACGTCAGGATCATCATAGGGTGGAACGAAAAGTAATTTGTTTTCTACACAATATTGATGGGCATCAGTAGCGGTCTCATCAAAGTTATCTCCCACCAGACGAACTTTTGCACCGAGTTGCCGAACAGCGCTACTCTTTATGGTTGGCGTTGTAATCGGCATAAATATTGTAGCCTGACACTTTAACTTGCGTGCAGCATAAGCGACACCTTGAGCATGATTTCCTGCAGATGCGGCAACTACGCCGTTGGCCAGTATTTCAGGGCTAGTCCGGGCCATCTTATTGTAAGCACCGCGAATCTTAAACGAAAAAACATCTTGCTGATCTTCCCGCTTTAGCCAAATGTTGCAATTTAAACGTCGAGACAATTTAGACGCATAGGATAATTCCGTCTCCCTGGCTACATCATATACCCTGGAGGTAAGGATACTTTTTAGATAACTGTGTGCCATAGTTTGATCAGAATTGAAAAATAAAATAGAGATCGTAATGTCGAAGCATATCCTGTGTAGGATAATAGCCGTTTGAATACGTTGCCCCGGAGAGTCTGGTGAATCAAAATGAAATGAAAGCAGCCGTCGCGCAAGCGGCCCTCGATTATATAGAAGTTGGCGATATTATTGGTGTTGGTACCGGTTCTACCGTGAACTTTTTTATAGAAAAACTCGCCAAAGTAAAAGGCAAGATTGATGGAGCGGTATCTAGCTCCGAAGCAAGCACGTTACTTCTGAAACAGCATGGTATTCCGGTTCTGGATCTGAATGCCACAGGCAATCTTAGAGTTTATATTGATGGGGCCGATGAGTCAGATCGAAACCTGCGATTAATCAAAGGCGGCGGAGGGGCACTGACACGGGAAAAGATTGTCGCTGCAGCGAGCGAAAAATTCATTTGTATCGTTGATAGTTCGAAGGTGGTAAAAGTGCTGGGCGAGTTTCCTTTACCGGTCGAAGTGTTGCCCATGGCGCAAAGCCTTGTCGCTCGCCAACTTTACAAATTCGGCGGACAGCCGCAGTTGAGAGATGGTTTTGTCACTGACAACGGGAATATTATTCTAGACGTCAAAAATATGTCCATTGTAGATCCACTTGTAACTGAACAGGGTATCAATAATATTCCAGGTGTCGTTACCAATGGACTATTTGCTATTCGACCAGCGGACGTTCTTTTAGTGGGCTCTGCAAGTGGGGTGGAATGTATTTAATAACTCCAAATATCAACATCAACACCCTGCTCACGCAAGTGTTCAGCTCGCGCAGAGATGTAACGTTGGAAATTAATTTCTTTTAGATATGATTTGCTTAATACGTAATCGAAAACTGACTGGGTATGGAAAGTTTTAAGTAAAGAGTCTATGCGCATAATTTCTTTTCCCTCTGTATTAAAAAATAGCATAGATGGTGCGTAACTCACGCCTAACTCTGAAGCCCATTGTCTTGCTGTGATGTTATTTCCGTCTGGTTTGACGACTTCCTGATCAGACCACATATCCAGTTGAACCGTGTCAAACTGTTCGGCTAGTTGACGAGTCATTGGATCGGACAAGATTTTTGAGTGCAGGATGTCACATTGTGTGCATTGTTTTTGTTCAAAATAAACAGCGATTGGTCTGGTTGCTGATGTGAGATTGTAAGGTGGTTTGAGAGTGAAGCTTTCAATATGTAGTTTGCCGCTGGAAGCTACCGGTGTTTGGGTTGCAATAAAATCGCGGTAGCTGGTTTGACTTTCGAGATGTCGATTAACGTAGTCCATTGCCAGGCGATAACGTTCAGGTGGCACATAGCCGTCAAGACGAAGGGATACTTTCTGTTCTTCGGTAAAGAAAATTATGGTGGGGGTGTAACGTACACCCAGGGCTTCTGCCAGGGTTTTTTCCGAGAAAAATTTACCACCAATCTGGATAACTTCCCGATCCCCCCACATATTGATCGCAACCAGATCAAATTGCTCCTGCATGCGATCAGCAATGTCACGTTGTGCAAAGTTATTCTGGGTTAGCTCTGCACAATAAGGACAACCGGGTTGCCAGAAATACAAAACGAGCCTCTTGTTTTGTTCGGTGGCCTCTGCGATATCCTCTTCCAGATCAAGAAAACTTTCCTTGAACCAGTCAGGATGAACTGATTCCCGTGCACCAAGATAGGCGCCAACCTCATGCTGGGAATCGTTTGAGCCCAATGCGGATGATACTGACAAGCATGCGCTAACCAGTGAAATCAGGCCTATGATTAATCTATTCATGTTTTACTTACCCATTTCCAGAATGTGCCGACAGGTCTATTGGTGCCAGTTAAAATGTAGTTCATAAGGTTTTGATTGCCAGTAGATCGGCTAATGGTCGATTTAGCCTCCTTATCACCACAAAATAGTATCTGATCCCCTGGCTTAAGCGCAGTATTCGGATCAGGAATAATGGAGTTTGATTTGCCTCGGCGTAACATCAGCACAATGCTATCGACACTATTTTTCCGGTTCGAAGGTTGAGCCAGCAGATGCTTGATCTTCACCACCTGGGCGGAGTTTAATGCATCCAGTACTGCTGGCATATCTGCTGGCCCAATTTTCATAACCCAGGTCGAGGGCGCAGTGGAGTCAACCACACCTGCAATACGACTTATTAATATATTGGACCATTGTGCCGATTGTTCGTTCGCCATTCTCAGGAAGTCGGTCGTTAGTTGTGTCGTTAGTAAACTGATTACGCGACTTGCAATAACCCTGTTCTGATTTAGCACCATGTTAATATTTGCAGCGTCAAACAATGCATTATTATGATTCAGATTCTGCCTGGCAACACAGAAAAGTTGCTTGTTTAGTTCTTTCGCGGTAACAACTATGGATAAGTTATTAGCGTCATGATCGGTTCCGGCAATTACACCTACTGCCTCGTTCACACTTGCCTGATGCAAAGTTTCGGCTTCGGTGCCACGACCAATAATGCTATCAGCTGGTGCTCCTGACAGTGTTGGGTTGATATCAATAATGGTGACAGTGTTTCCTTGACGAACCAGGTGTTTTTCCATCACTTTGCCAAATTTTCCATAACCACAAAGAATCCAACGCCCTTTGGGTGGGAATACGGGTTCATTTAATTTCTGATACTCTGTTTTACTTAGCCAGTCATTGAGTAAATGTAATCCAGGTGAACTGAACGCTAAACCAAAATGCCAGGCGAAGGTGTTAAATGGATTGACTATATGATCGGTGCCGAAGGAGTGCATATTTGCCGCAGTATCATCGGTGATCGTTCGGCAAATTAATGGCAGCTGCGGGTTGAGTAGTTTGCTCGCAATGGCAATTTTTAAATTTTCCTGTTCGTCTCCAGTAACGGCTATCACACCGCGACATAGTTGGTGCATTAGGCCACCAAGAAGCAAATTTTCAGCAATAGTTGCATCAGCGCAAAACGCCGGTACCGTAAAACTGATGTCCTCAAGTTTAAGTCGATTTAATGATTGTTCGTTTTCTTCAATTACGACTGTTCGTATGCCTGTTTCAGCCAAAAGGCGAGTTATGAGCCGCCCTACATCACCATAACCGCATATAAGATAAAATGGTTCTTTAAGACGCCGTATTTGGCTCTGACTACGAATGCGTCCGATAGCTGTTTGTAATGCTCTGTCCTGCATCAAAGAGATAAGCGTACCTATGGCATAAAGCCACGCAAATACGGTTGCGTAGATCGTGAACAGCGTCCAGAGTCTTTGTGCCCCGGTAAACGGGTAAGGTAGTTCGCCAAATCCTATAGTGGAGCCCATATAACTGACGAAATAGGTCGCGTGGAAAAAATCCATTTGCCATTCATTGCCTTGATCATCCTGACCAGGAACCAGTGTGAATCCCAAAATAGAAATAGCATAGACAATGATCAGAACGATCAGAGGGGCCCGTAGTCTTCTGAAAACCAGAAAGACTACGCTGGGTAGATAAGTTGCTGGCTGTGTCATCAGCGTCGAGCCACAAATGTCTCCATAATTAGTAGAACAACTGACACCAAATTGGCCAGTAATGCGCCACCAGACATGGAAACAATGCTGGCGATAACGCCAGTCGACATCTGCAATTGCATACCGTAGACAACAATGCCCCAAACCAGAGCCGCCGCCAGCAATTGTAGATCTGCTACCAGGCTGGCCGCTAGCAATACCGAGCCCATTGCTGTTCGATCACCAAACTTCATTACGGTGGCTATCAAACTAACTACTAAAGCCGCGAACAACTCATAAGAATGATGCTGATCGGGGTCTGTCATATCGCCTATGAAAAAACCGAAATTGAGCGTTAGAGCCAGTAAAATGAAAAACGCAAATAATACCTTTTCCATATTCATCAGGTTTCTCCTCGGGTTAAGTATTCAGTTGGCTTATGCTACCTTAATAGGGATGCCGGTGATGCGGTCTTTCCAGATTGCCGGGCCTATTTTATGCACAGAATCTCCATTGCTATCGACCGCGACAGTGACAGGCATATCCTCTACCTGAAATTCATAAATTGCTTCCATGCCTAAATCTTCGAACGCAATAACGCGTGATTTCTTGATGGCTTTGGAAACCAGATAGGCCGCCCCGCCAACAGCAATTAAATATACCGCTCGATGCTTTTTTAGACTGCCAATAGTCGCATCTCCACGTTCGGCTTTGCCAATCATGCCGAGCAGACCAGTGTGCTCCAGCATGGTGTCGGTAAACTTATCCATACGGGTGGCCGTGGTGGGACCAGCCGGACCAACAGCTTCATCGCCGACTGGGTCGACCGGGCCGACGTAATAGATGAATTTGTTAGTGAAATCTACTCCATCGGGTAATGGTTTACCGTTAGCGAATAATTCCGCCATTCGCTTATGTGCTGCGTCTCTGCCGGTTAGAATCGTTCCGGACAATAATAGCGTTTCGCCATTTTTCCATTGCCGAGTATCTTCAGACGACAATGAGTTGAGATCAACCCGACGACCTGCATCACTACTGTCCAGAACAATATCTGGCCAAGCGTCGAGAGAAGGCGGTATAAGTACAGCAGGGCCCGTTCCTGTTAGTTTGAAATGTACATGACGGGTGGCCGCGCAATTGGGAATCAGAGCGACGGGTAGACTGGCTGCATGAGTTGCGTATTGTTTGATTTTCACATCAAGCAATGTGGTTATGCCACCCAGTCCTTGTGCACCAATGCCCAATGCATTAACAGCGTCATAAATTTTTAGACGTAGCTCATCTTCCTTTGACTCCGGACCTTGAGCAATCAGTTCCTGAATATCTACTGGATCCATCAAAGCCTCTTTCGCCAACACCATGGCTTTTTCCGCTGTACCACCGATGCCTAGCCCAAGAATTCCTGGCGGGCACCAGCCGGCACCGAGTTTAGGCATCGTGTCTACCACCCATTGCACCAGATCATCGCTGGGATTAAGTATTGCGAATTTGGATTTATTCTCAGACCCGCCACCTTTCGCGGCGACTGTTATATCGACGTCTTGCCCTTGCACCATGTCAATATGTACAACCGCTGGCGTGTTGTCGCCAGTGTTTATCCTGCCACCGATGGGTGGGTAAACGACCGAAGCTCGCAAAGGGTTATCTGTATTTGTGTAGGCTTGACGCACGCCCTCATCAACCATCTCCTGAATGGTTGAATTGCCCTCGAACCGGGCTTGCATACCAATTTTAACGAAGGCGACAACAATGCCTGTGTCCTGGCATACCGGTCGGTGGCCTTCTGCTGACATTTTTGAGTTGAGTAATATTTGCGCGATAGCACCCCGGGCAGATTTAGACTGCTCTTTTTCATAGGCTGCGGACATTGCAGTAATGAAATCTGTGGGGTGATAATAAGAGATATATTGCAGCGCATCTGCAACGCTGGAGATAAAATCTTCTTGTTTGATGATTGGCATGGAGGACCTCTTGTTCGAGTATTGTTTCTTTTAAGCCCTGATTTAAGTCAATGTGCCGAAAAGAATCGGGGATGCACTCGGGTTATTTTATCAAATTCAGTCATGTTACGGCCTTATTATCTATTATCCTCACCGCAGGCGTTTTAACCATTGATGTTTACTGGTAGGATTGTGTCGTTCAGGTTATTTCGATGCCCTGATTTGGGGTGGGGCTCCAACCTTCCGGCATTTTTCAAATGAAATTACCGGAGGCTTCCAAAGCAACTTTATTATAATAAATCATTACTTGAATAAATATAAATCAATAAACTATGTTGAAAACATGGTTATTAAATCTGCTATTCGACACATAACAGCTATTCTAGTGCTGGCCGTTGGTTTCCTGTGGTCAGTTCAGTCCCATGCAGTTGTAACGGTAGCCAAGCATAACCTGGCCTGTGGTGCGGATTTCCCCTGTCCTGGCGAATTGCGTCGACGTACCGATTTCTGGATTCATGTATATAGCAAATGGGATTCCAAATATGGAATTTTGCATGATTCTTTATACCCTGAAAGGGTGTACTCGGTCATCAAGACGGCTAATTGTGGTACCAAGCAAAAAGCTGTCAAGCGCGAACGTGAGCGAATAAAGGGGCAGCTAAAAAAAGTAGCCAACCTGGTTGCCAAGGGTAGTAAGCCAACTTCAAAGGAGGGAAAAGCTATTTTGGCGTTATTCCCCGAGAAGTCAGCCAAATCTATACGGTCCGCAGCTAATCGCATTCGATGTCAGCAGGGCAATCGGGATCGTTTTCAGAATGCATTGAAGCGCTATGGTGCTTACGGCAAATTAGTGAATAAATTCATTGTCGACGCAGGGTTGCCGACGGATATTCATTACCTGCCTTTTGTTGAGTCACTCTACAACCCACGGGCATACTCACGGGTTGGGGCTGCTGGTCTATGGCAAATTATGCCTCGTACAGCCCGAGTGCTGGGCTTGGAATTAAACGCAACGGTCGACGAGCGACTGGATCTGGAGGCTGCGAGTATTGGTGCAGCTAGATATTTAAAAGATGCGAGAAACAGGTTAACTAAAGTTGCACGCGGAATAAAGCCTGATGTATCCGACGGTGAGCTAACCCCTTTTGTAATAACGTCGTATAACTATGGCGTAAATGGTATGCGACGTGCCTTGCAAAAATACGGTCCGGACTTTATAACCGTATTGAATAACCATAAAACACCCAGTTTTCAGGTAGCAGTGAAGAACTTTTACTCAAGTTTTCTTGCAGCGCGACACGTGGCAAAAAATGCTGAAAAGTATTTTGGTAAAGTTAAACCTGATGCACCACTAAAGTATAATACGGTGGTGTTGAAAAGAGATACTTCCATGCAAAGGATTATGCGTATATTTAGTTTATCCGAGGAACAGATTAAACCACTAAATCGAGCTCTTACACGTTTCGTCTGGCATGGCTGGCGTTTAGTACCAAAGGGGTATCGTTTACGTTTGCCCTATCGAGGTGACAGATGGGGGACACATGCCGCCGCATTACGTTCTTTGCCGGCAGAAGATGATAGTCGCCGACCAGCAAAATATATTGTGCGAAAGGGCGACACGGCATGTGGTATCGCCAGGGCCTTTCGGGTTAAGTGTAAGGACGTAGTTGATATGAACCGACTCGGCCAGCGTGCCTTTATCAGAGTAGGGCAGACACTGGTTATTCCTGGTAAGAATAAGGCAAACAGCCCAAGGAAAAACAACGGCAAAAATATAGGCTTGGGCGGAGTCCACCTGGTTCAACGAGGAGAGGTGCCCTGTGGCATCGCCAGTTCCTATGCTGTCAAATGCATAGATCTAATGAATCTTAATGGACTAACGAAAAAATCTATCATTTATATTGGCCAAAACCTGAAAATACCCGGTGGGACGACACCAAAATCCAGCGGATCAACACAGAAAAAGAACGACCAATCTAGCTACAATTCAGACGCTTATATCGTAAAGCATGGTGATACCGCCTGTGAAATAGCAGATCGGGTGGGTGTGGCATGTAAGAAGTTTCTACACACCAATAATTTGACCTCCCGTAGTGTTTTACAAGTTGGCCAAAGTTTGAAAGTGACCAGTCTTTCCAATACAGACCCCAATGTTATTGAAAATTCCACAGCAAGTGATTTTAAAAGCGGCTTCAGTATCTACAAAGTGAGGCCAGGCGATACTCCCTGTCAGATCGCCCGAAAAGTGAATATGGACTGTCCAGCTTTTCAACGGGTTAATAACCTGCGAACGCACAGTGTTATTTATGTTGGGCAGGTACTTAAAGTTCCCCCGACACTAGCTGAAACTCAGGCAAAATCGACCTCTAAGACTATAAAAACACCTGCTGAAATTTCGCCATCGGATTCGGATTCGATCGGTGCAGCTGCGACTAGTCCACTGGACAATCAAATTGATCTGGATGTGCGAGTAATACAAGTCACTTCGGGTTTTCAGCACTCCATCAGTGTAGAAGCAGACGAAACGTTGGGCCACTATGCCGACTGGCTAGGTATTGGCAGCTCAAGCGCTATTCGAACACTAAACAAACTACCGTTGGATACGCTACTAGAGGTCGGCAAGAAATTAAAACTGCCGGTTTCAACAGACCAACAGTTAGCCAAATTTCAAAAGCAAAGGCAGGATTATCATCGCGTTCTGGTGGAAGAGTTCAAGGAACATTACCAGATTATGAATATTGAATCTTATATTGTAAAATCTGGGGACAGTCCCTGGCGTATAGCCGATAAGTTTCAGTTACCTTTCTGGGTTATTACCCGTTATAACCCAGATTTGCGCAAGCGTGGCCCAAGCCCCGGTGAAGTGCTAAAAATTCCCCAGGTTAGACCACGCGGTGCGTGATCTAATAGTATCCGGGTCGAATTTTTATTAAGAGCTATGCACCTTTGCCAACGCCTGTCTTTTGAGGAAAGCATCCCTGGCAATTTGAATATCTTCCAGAAAATGGTCTAACTCGCTCATTAACAGCGCCTGGGGACCATCTACCAATGCCTTTGGTGGATCGGGATGAAAATCTACTAGTACCATATTGGCACCGGCAACAACTCCCTGGGCCGTAGCATGAAAGACGTCGAGGATGCCGTCGGGGCAAGCAGCACGGCTACCTACAGAGTGTGAAGGATCAATGCACACTGGCATCAATGTTAACCGTTTAACCACCGGTACATGGCTGAAGTCGACAAAGTTTCTATGCGGGTCACCCATGTTGGTTTTCATGCCGCGCAGACAAAAAATAATTTTGCGGTTACCTTCGCTAGCCAGATATTCCGTGGCATTCAAGGATTCTTCCAATGTAATTCCAAAGCCCCGCTTTATTAATGCGGGTAGCTCATTTTGTCTGCCAACCGCCTTTAATAACTCAAAGTTCTGAGTATTTCTGGTGCCAATTTGGAGCATTACGCCTGTAGGGTGACCAGTTTGTTCCAGAGTTTCCAGAATTTCGTCTACATGGGAATCGTGGGTGACTTCCATTGCAACAACTTTTATACCGTGTTTGCCTGCGCTTTCGAAAACCCACGGTAAACAATCTGCTTCCAGTCCTTGGAATGAGTAAGGGTTGGTACGCGGTTTATAGGCGCCCATACGTGTGCATTGCAGGCCTCGTTCGCTGACGGCCTTCATCATCTTGTCCACATGTTGTGGTGTATCAACCGCACAAAGCCCGGCAAAAACTTCTAATGAATCTTGATCAAAGCGAACACCATTGTAAGTGAATCCGTCGGACCGGGTATCATCAGTGTGCCGACCTAAAACTGCATAGCTGCGGGAGACTCGAACGACACTTTCTACTCCTGGTAGGCTCTCAATTTCCACTTTATCCAGTGAGGTTGTATTGCCTACCAGATAAATTTCCGTGAGTGTGTGCTGGGTTCCCGTAACTTCGTGCAACTTAGGCTCGATGCCTGGTTTTGCGTGCAGGTAGGCCATTATATTACGACGATTTTCCGACTCTGCAGAGGTGTCGGGTTGAAGAATTACGATCATGTTTGTAAGTGTCCGATTAGCGAGTTATCAGGGTTCCAGTGACTAAGTCACTACATTAAGGATTGGGGCCGGTTGCCACTGGCAGTTCTGGGTCATTGCCCCATTCAGACCAGGCACCGGCGTACCCCCGAACACGAGGATAGCCAAGGTGGAGCAACATCATGTAGCTATGGGATGAGCGGTGGTGGGTCTGACAGTAGGTAATTATTTCTTTATCTCGGCTAAAGCCTAATTGATTCAACAGTTCAGTGAGTTGCTGATTTGACTTCAGACGCATATGGTTAGACTGGTCAATGCAATCGGTCCAGTTGAGATTTATTGCACCGGGAATATGCCCGCCACGCTGGGAAAAAGCTTTGCTGCCAGCAAATTCCTCTGGCGTTCGGGCGTCGAAAAAACTGCTATCACTATTGTCTACTTGCTCGACAACATATTCCTTCAGTGCAAGAGCGGCACTATTTTCTATGCTAGAGACTTGAAAATTACCATTGCCACGAGGTGAGTTAGATGCTTGTTCCGCAGGGTATCCTTCATTAGACCAGGCCTGCAGGCCCCCGTTGATAACCGAAACCCGGTAAAAGCCCATAACATGCAGGGTCCACAGAAGTCGGCCAGACCGCCCGCCGCCTTCGTTGTCATAAGCAATCACTCGACTGTCTTCGTTAATTCCCAGTGTTCGAGTGATGGAATTGAGCTGTTCAAGGCTGGGTAACAAGCCAGGTGCAGGTTTCGTGCCCGCTACTAGCATGGCATAGTCAAGATGAACCGCGCCGGGGATATGATTTTGCTGATAAGTTTCTGCCTTACATAAGTCGACAATTACCAGGCCAGTCTCACCCAACATGGCTTCGACATCTCGTGGTTCAAGTAAGATTGCGGTAGTTTTATCGCTTGAAGTCATGGGGATTTAGCGGCAAGTGGGTTAAAATCAAGGTCGGGGATTATACCTCGACTCTGCGCAATCTTCCGCTTCACCTTTGGCATTTTTTAATTGATGTAACTGTATGACTGAATCTACCAACGATCGTTTTAAAGGAAGTAATTCCTATGTTGCTACCGAAGACCTGATGATGGCAGTAAATGCCTCAGTCATTCTAGGCAGACCGCTATTGGTCAAGGGTGAACCTGGCACCGGCAAAACTCAATTAGCCGAGGAAGTAGCAGCCGCATTGGGTAAGCCGCTAATTCCCTGGCACATTAAATCTACCACCAAGGCACAGCAGGGGCTCTATGAATATGATGCGGTAGCCAGACTTCGGGATTCCCAACTAGGCGATGGCCGCGTACACGATATAGCTAATTACATTGTGCCCGGAAAACTATGGGAGGCATTTTCCAGTGAGGAACAGCCTGTACTGCTGATTGATGAAATTGATAAAGCAGATATTGAATTTCCCAATGATTTGCTGCATGAGCTGGATCGTATGGAGTTTTTTGTTTACGAAACTAAGAAGATAGTGAAAGCCAAGTATCCACCTATCATTGTTATAACTAGCAATAACGAAAAAGAGCTCCCAGACGCATTTTTGCGACGCTGCTTTTTTCATTATATCCAGTTTCCTGACGCCACAACAATGCGACGAATAGTCGATGTTCACTTTCCCGATCTTAAAAAGCAGCTGCTGAAAGCGGCATTGGAAGTATTTTTTGAGGTTCGAGAGGTGTCGGGACTTAAAAAGAAACCCTCAACCTCTGAATTGCTCGACTGGATTAAGTTGTTGGTGGCAGAAGATATTCCGGCTGATGTACTAAAAAGCAATGATCCCAAGTCCGCTATTCCGCCATTATATGGTGCCTTGCTTAAGAATGAGCAGGACGTGCATTTATTTGAACGTCTAGTTTTCCTGAATCGTCGTAATGCTCGTTGATTTTTTTCAGCATTTAAGAAAAGCCAGAATTCCGGTATCTATTACGGAATATCTGGCGTTAATGGAAGGTCTGTCGAAGGGCGTTTCCAACTACGATGTGGACAATTTTTATTTTCTTTCTCGCACGATTCTGGTCAAAGACGAAAGACATATTGATCGGTTTGATAAGGTGTTTGGTGCCTATTTTAAAGGTAAAACTGAACTGTTCGATGAAGTATTTGGCGAGATTCCTGATGACTGGCTACAGAAACAGGCTGAATTATTATTAACTGAAGAAGAAAAGCAGCAAATAGAATCAGTCGGCGGTCTGGATAAGTTGATGGAATTGCTAAAGGAGCGCCTTGATGAACAGCAGAAGCGGCATCAGGGTGGTTCAAAGTGGATAGGAACCGCTGGTCGATCGCCTTTTGGTGCCTATGGCTACAATCCGGAAGGGGTGAGAATTGGGCAGCAGGAGAACAGAAATAACCGTGCAGTTAAGGTGTGGGACAAACGCACCTTCAAAGATCTGGATGATGAAATTCAAATTGGCATCAGGAATATCCAGGTTGCCTTAAGAAAACTGCGTCGTTTTGCAAGGGAGGGAGTTGAGGAAGAGCTGGATCTGAATGGCACGATTACGAATACAGCCAGAAACGCGGGTTTCCTGGATATTAAGATGGTCCCCGAACGTCGCAACGCCATCAAGGTGCTGATATTTTTTGATGTTGGCGGCTCAATGTACCCCTATGTGAAAATTTGCGAACGTCTTTTCTCAGCAGCCAAAACCGAGTTTAAGCATCTCGAGTATTTTTACTTCCACAACTTTTTCTATGACAATGTCTGGCGGAACAATCTGCGACGCCATGATGAGCATCGCTCACTGTACGAAATTATGCGAACTTACTCACCAGATTATAAAGTTGTGATAGTAGGAGACGCCAGCATGAGTCCTTACGAAGTAAAGGTCCCCGGTGGTTCTGTAGAATACTGGAATGAGGAGTCGGGCGAAGTGTGGGCCACGCGATTATTGAATCATTTTAGAAATGTCGTGTGGTTAAATCCGGTAGCCCAGGCAAATTGGGATTACACACAGTCAATTGTCATGATTAAGGAGATTATGGAAGAGCGCATGTTTCCGTTGACTCTGGATGGAATGGATTCTGCAATAAAGGTTTTAAAAGGGAAAAAGTATTAGCAGCGGTTATACTACTGTGCTTTCAATGTTGGTATGCACTCCTTGACAGATCTTGTTCAATCCAATCAGGCCGCTAAAGCTGGCGATACTACCGCGTGGCGTGATTTCAAAAGCTCGTTAAAATTTAATATCGACGGTCTGATCCCGGCCGTGGCGCAGCAATACGATACCGGTGAGGTCTTAATGATGGCCTGGATGAACCTTGTTTCTTTGGAGGAATCCATGTCGACTCGCCGTGTTTGTTACTGGTCACGTTCGCGACAGCAGTACTGGCGCAAAGGCGAAGAGTCTGGCCAGGTTCAACATCTGAAGGACCTGCGTCTCGACTGTGACGGAGATACTTTATTGCTGCTGGTTGACCAGACTGGACCAGCCTGTCATACAGGTCGTAAAAGTTGCTTTTATAATCGTCTATCACCAGACAGGGTTGAGGTGATTAGTAACCCCCTGATTGACCCATCTAGTTTGTATTCAAAAAAATAACTTAATTCTATGGCTTTACACCTTCACAATACGCTCAAAAGAGAAAAACTGGCATTTGTACCTATCAATCCCGATCGGATTACGATGTACGTCTGTGGACCAACTGTTTATAACTTTATCCATATTGGCAATGCCCGTCCGGTTGTGGTTTTCGATGTGCTATATCGATTGTTAAAGCACATCTATCCAACGGTGGTTTATGCGCGAAACATTACCGACGTCGACGATAAAATAAATAAAGCAGCTATCGATAACAGCGAAAGCATTTCTGATGTTGCAGAAAGGTTTACTGAGGCTTTCCACGCAGATATTGCTAGCCTGAATACCTTGCAACCGGATATTGAGCCTCGTGCAACAGATCACATTAGTCAAATGGTAACCATGATAGAAAAGCTGATTAGCGATGAACATGCTTACAAGGCTGAAGGTCATGTGCTATTTAGTGTGCCGTCTATGGCGGATTATGGTCGGTTGTCTGGCAGAAATCGCGAAGACCTGATTGCCGGCGCCAGAGTAGAAGTCGCACCTTACAAAAGAGATCCAGCAGATTTTGTGTTGTGGAAACCATCTGATACGACCCAACCAGGCTGGGATAGTCCCTGGGGTAACGGTCGACCTGGCTGGCATCTGGAATGCTCTGCGATGATTGAGGCCCATCTTGGCAATCAGATCGATATTCACGGTGGCGGACTGGATCTAATTTTTCCTCATCATGAGAATGAGATTGCCCAAAGTGTTTGTGCGCATTCCGGTGAAAGTTATGTGAACTACTGGTTGCACAATGGTTATATCACCATGAGTGGAGAAAAAATGTCAAAGTCCGTTGGCAATTTTTATACCCTACGTGATTTACTCGACCTTGCTCCAGGCGAGGCTATTCGGTATGCCTTACTGAGTGGTCATTATAGAAAACCATTGGACTGGTCATCGGATACGATAACCCAGGCCAGGTCCTCACTGGATAGATGGTATAAAGCACTGGAGTTGGCGTCAGATATTTCTATAGATGATGATGTTATTCCGGAATCAGTGATTTCGGCACTGGAAGACGACCTGAACACACCACTTGCATTATCCGAATTGCATGCTATTGCAACCAGTTTAAATTCGGCTAATAATAATGATGAGAAACGACGTTACAAATCACAGTTGCTCGGTGGAGGCAGGATTCTAGGTTTTTTGGAAAATGAGCCTGAGTCCTGGTTTAAATCCCTGTCAAACTCTTCCGAAGGACCAGACGAAGACAAAATCCAGGAATTAATTAGCGCTCGTGCGGATGCTCGGAATAATCGAAATTTTAAGCAAGCAGATGCGATCAGGAATGAACTGCTAAGTCAGGGTGTTGCTCTTGAAGACACAGTTCAGGGAACTAAATGGAGTCGAACATAACCGCTGAAAACTTCTAACTATGCCCGATAATAGCTCAACACAAGAGTTACGGGGGCAAGTGCAAGCGAAGCGTTGGCTACGTGGTGTTCTATTAGCACTCGGTGTCGGTTTTTTACTCTATGTTGTTTACGGTTCGCAACAAGAGTTAAAACAACAAATTAAGTCGCTGGATCTGGTGTTATTTGGTGCCGCAATCGTGACTGGAGTTCTGGGCTCGTTTGTTGTAGTTGCATTAAATCGCCTGCTTTTTATACGTTATTCCGTTCGTTTAAAATTTTCCGAAGCTGCACGCCTGTATTTCTATGGGCAGATTGCCAAATATATTCCTGGAAAAGTTTGGTTGATCATTTATCAAAGTATGGCGCTGGGTATAAAAGGTTCCATGACAGTAGTTACGCTGGTAAATGTAGAAATGATGATTGTATTGCTACTTACGACTAGTAGTGTTGCTGGCATCCTGATTTTTAGTAACAAATTGCTAATATTTAGTATCTTGATATTTGTTCTGAGCATTGTGTTTCTATATCAGATTCATTCAAAGTGTTTATTAAGAAAAATATTAGAAAAAATTACTATATATTTCCCTAAGGTAAGCAGATTATTGCCAGATTGTATCGGGGCAGGACAACCACTTTTCGCCATTTGGTTTTACGTATCATTTCTAACTCTTTATCTGATTTCCTATTGGTTCTTCCTCAGTTCCTTTTTGATACTTGAGTGGCAGGAATTCGTTCTCTATTGTGCATGTCTCTCTATTGCCTGGGTGGTGGGAGTGGCAACATTGGTCTTTCCTGGCGGTATAGGCATCAGAGAATTCCTGTTCATTGTTCTTGCTAGTCAGTTCTCAGAGGCTCCAGATGTAAGTGTCTTGGGAATGATCGCAGTATTAAGTAGACTAATGATTATTGGCCAAGAAGTTCTGGGAGTATTACTAATGTGGGTTTTTGATCTGGTCTGCAGTAGCAGGTCTCGTATTCAAAGATAAGAACTATTGGTTCGAGTTTTGACTAGCCATCACTATATGTTTTATGAAGGAACTCTTACGTGTCCTTTTTTCCAGTGCGCGCGATCTGGCGCCCATTGTTTTGGTAGTGACTACTTTTCAACTTGTTATAGTCCGACAACCATTCCCGAATCTGGCTGACATTCTTGTAGAGGAACATTTGTGTCGACATATTCTTGAAACGCTTTCAGAGGTTGGCCAGTTCGAGCAGACGGGGGGTGGAATCGCCTTTAAAATAGACGTTGAAGATGCTGTTGGTGTAGAACACCAGATCGCAAAGCTTGCCGCTATAGTTGAGGAGGAGATATGAGTCAAGAAAACGTGATCAGGGTCCGCTCGGTTATGCAACCTGATGTGGATATAGTTGAAGGCATGGCGACGATTCGACAGGCACTGGATAGTATGGCGCACTCGTCGAATCAGGCTATGATTGTTCGCAAACGCCATGCAGACGATGAGTTTGGTATGTTGCTTATATCCGACATCGCTCGCAAGGTGTTGGCCAAAGACCGTGCCCCAGAGCGGGTCAATGTCTATGAGGTTATGGTTAAACCGGTTATCTCGGTGGATCCAGAAATGGATATACGTTACTGCGCGAGGTTGCTCGACCGATTTCAATTAACCCGTGTACCTGTAATAGAGGCAGGAGAGGTGGTGGGTTTTGTGAGTTTTACTGATCTAGTATTTGCCGGGATGCGAGGGCGGGAGCACGACTAGAGTTTAGTTAATCTGAACGACAGTAATTGGCGGAAAATCTACACTTTTACCAGCGCAGTTGTCTTATCCTTCTTATTGATTATTAGAGCTTGAATAAAGCAAGTTAATTTTTCCAGAAGCTTTCAACTATCTCTTGACCAAGGGTGACAGAGTATGAGTGACAACAATGTGCAGGCCAGACAACACGGTGCAATGGAGTTTACCGTAGCTCCCGATGATCTTGATGAGGTTCGACGTTATCGTCTGGGCAGGGTTAGAGAACAGTTACGCCGTCTGGACTACGCTGGCGCTTTGTTGTTCGATCAGGTGAATACACGCTATGTAACTGATTCGACAAATATGCAGATATGGTGTTCGCATTATGAAACTCGCTGTGTGTTTGTGCCAACAGAGGGACCGGTAGTTTTGTTTGATTATGGTAACTACCCACACTTGGTTGAGGACCTGCCAACGGTGGATGAATATCGTTCTATGCCATCGTTTTATTACTTTACGGTTGGTCCCCGGTCGGCGGAGTTTGCCGCTCAATTTGGCGACGAGATAAACGATCTAGTAACGACCTACGGTGGGGGAAATCGAAGACTTGCAGTGGATAGGTTATCCTATGAAGGAACTTCAGAGTTGGAAAAGCGTGGTATTAGCCTACATGATGGTCTAGAGGTGCTTGAGTTGGCCAGGGTCATAAAGTCAGAAGGTGAATTGAATTTGATGCGGAGGGCAATTAGCACCTGCCAGGATGGAATGGCCGCCATGCGACAGGCCATGGCTCCAGGGGTTCGAGAAAACGAAATGTGGGCAAAATTGCATGAGGTCAATATTGCCCAGGGTGGGGAGTGGATTGAAACCCGACTACTGAGTTCCGGGCCGCGAACAAATCCCTGGTTTCGAGAATGTTCTATGCGTCAAATGGAAGAGGGTGAGTTTGTTAGCTTTGATACAGACCTGATTGGTCCCTATGGATATTGTGCAGATATATCACGCACCTGGCTTTGTGGTGAAGGCAAACCCACAGATGAACAAAGACGTTTGTATTGTCTGGCCATGGAGCAAATTGAATACAACATTAATATTTTAAAACCTGGGCGTAGTTTTCGGGATGTGTCTTTTAGTGCCTGGGAGATTCCAGCTGAATTCCTGGCTAATCGTTATGGATCTCTGATTCATGGTGTTGGATTGGCTGATGAATACCCGAGTTTCAAACACGCTCAAGATTTTGATCGCAGGGGTTATGACGGCGAGTTGCAACCGGGAATGACGGTCTGCGTTGAGTCCTATATCGGCTCGGAGAATGGCGGTGAAGGCGTTAAGTTAGAGGAGCAGGTTCTAATTACTGAAAACGGTTTAGAGAGATTGTCAGACTATCCGTATGAGTTGGATTGGTTATAGTTGTCAAATGCTGGTATGGCAGCTATCAGAACATTTTTCTCATTACTGAATCAACACTGATTGATAATCACGTGATAGAAAACTAGTTTTAGCGATGGAGCAAATAGCTCGTAATGTGGTCTACAATATAATTCTGATGTTCTTCCACACCGATCCAGAGCGGTAGTCGAAGCAGGCAGTCGCTGACTCGATGAGTAATGGCGATACTGCCACTTGTTCTACAATGTTGTTTGCCGGCATCTGACAGGTCGAGCGGAAGATAATGAAAAACCGTATGGATATCTTTGTTGGCAAGAAACTGTATTAGATCATCGCGAATCTGCTTATTAGGCAAAAGAATATAATAAAGATGCGCGTTGTGTTTTATGTTACTGGGAATGCTTGGTCTGATTAACAACTGCTTTTCTTCCAGACGCTCCAGTGCAGTGTGGTAAAGATTCCAGATTTTAATTCTGGTCTGCGTAATCTGTTTGGCACATTCTAACTGAGCAAATAAAAAGGCCGCATTGAGCTCACCTGGAAGAAAAGAGGAGCCGATATCTAGCCAGGTATAGCGATCGACTGCGCCTCGCGAAAACAGTCCACGGTTGGTTCCTTTCTCCCAGATTATTTCTGCTCTTTGGGAAAACTTGTCGTCGTTGATAAGCAACGCGCCACCTTCGCCACAGGTCACATTCTTGGTTTCGTGAAAACTAAATGCGGCCAAATGACCAATCGAACCCAGTGGTCGGCCTTTATATTCGGCGAGAATACCCTGTGCTGAATCTTCTATAACAATCAAGTTGTGTTTTTTGGCAAGCGCCATTATTCGATCCATCTCACAGGCAACGCCGGCATAATGAACAACAACAATGACACGGGTCCGGTCCGTAATGGCCTGCTCTATGTGGTTTTCATCCAGGTTAAGTGTATCGGACCGAACATCCACAAATACCGGCAGCGCTCCACGTAGTACAAATGCGTTGGCTGTCGACACAAAGGTAAAAGCCGGCATTATAACTTCGTCACCAGGGCCAACTTCAGACAAGATAGCAGCCATCTCCAATGCCGCTGTGCAAGAGTGCGTTAGCAAGACGCTTTTCGATGTTGTGATTTCCTGCAACAACCGATGGCACTGCTTCGTATAGTAGCCATTTCCCGATAGTTGTCCACGGTTGTGTGCATCGGTAATGCAGTCAATTTCCTGACCGGTCATGAAGGGTTTGTTAAAAGGGATATGTTTTTCTGTCATCGTTTGTTATCCGTTTCTTTAGCGACACCTGAAATTATAACGTTTTGAGGAATAAGACTGATTTCCAGTAGGTGCAATAAAAGCCTTCAATTCTGCTCTACTGGTTTCTTTTCGCCAGCATCGCAGCAGACACTCTTGATACAGGGTTCTTATTTAATTTGTTTAGTATGAATGCGGCTGTATCAATCAGCTTTTCCAGATCTACATTATGAGCAACTCCCATTCCGTTGAGCATATAAACTACATCTTCTGTCGCAACATTACCCGCGGCACCAGGGGCGTAGGGGCATCCACCGAGCCCTGCCACCGAGCAATCTACGGCTGAAATGCCCTGTTGCAAGGCGGCGTAAATATTTGCCAGGGCCTGGCCATAGGTGTCGTGAAAATGAACTGCCAATTTATCTATCGCATGGCTTCGCGCAAGTTGTTCAATCAGACGAGCCGCAGCTAATGGAGTGCCAGTGCCAATCGTGTCCCCCAAAGAGACTTCGTAGCAACCCATGCCAAACAATTCGTTGGCAACATAATCTACTGTTTGAAGTTTTACCTCGCCTTCATAAGGACAACCAAGAACACATGAGATATAACCACGAACTCGAATATTGTGTTGCAGAGCGCGCTCACAAACAGGCCTGAAACGATCCAGGCTTGCTTGTATTCCACAATTTATATTTCGGTTTGAAAAGCTTTCAGTCGCCGCACTAAAAACCGCAATTTCTTTAACGTTGCTTTCAATGGCTAAATCCAGTCCGCGCATATTCGGTACTAGTACGGCATAATTTATCGGTCCATCCAGATCCAATGCCTGCAGCACCAAATTGGTATCGGCCATTTTTGGCACCCATTTTGGAGACACGAACGCACCGGCCTCGATATGGGTAATTCCACTATTACGTAAGCGATTTATAAGCTCGATTCGCGTGCTGGTGTCGAAGTCGGCCAGCTCGTTCTGCAATCCATCTCGTGGGCCAACTTCAATTATGCGGACACTATTTGGCAGCATTAAACTAAATCTTTTCGGCTGTTCGTGTCATTATTTTTGATGCCAAACCCATAATTTTCTTTATTGGCTCGGGTAGCTCAGCGGCGCCGGCAGTAACAGCCATAGTGGCATGTTCTGCTTCATCGTGGGACATTTGTTTAACAATAGCCCGACTGCGTAGATCGTTTTTGGGCAATCGGTTCAAGTGATTATTCAGATGCTTCACTACCTGTCGCTCTGTTTCAGCAACAAACCCCAGATTCCATCGATCGCCAGCCATTCCTGCAACGGCGCCAATCGCAAAGGCCCCGCCATACCACAGTGGGTTTAGCAGGCTTTTTTGTCCATCAAGTTCCTTCAATCTTTCGTCACACCATGAAAGGTGGTCATTTTCTTCAATAGACGCTGCCCGCATTTGTTGTCGAATTTCAGGATTGCGGGAAGTGACTGCCTGGGCTTGATAAAGCGCCTGAGCGCAGACTTCTCCCACATGGTTTACACGCATGAGTGATGCTGACAACTGTTTCTCAGAATCTGAAATTTGTTCATCAGGAATAGATTTAGCAGGATTTTCCCTGCGACTTCCCTTTGGATTGCCAAATAAAGTCGCAATCATCTCATCTGCGTTAATTAAAAAATTATCAATTGCCGAATATGATCTCATTTGTTTGGTTACGTGTAATATTTTGAGAAGGATTCCTCGATTGTAAACTAAATTACACTGGCGAATGGCGATGGTCCTTGTCAAAATGGTGTGCCGCAGCGAAAATGCGAGTTCACATTCAGGAGAAAACAACCAATGGCAGAATATGTCGCCCCGTTACGGGATCTGAAATTTGTACTCGAACATGTTGCTGACTTGCAGACTGTAAATCAATTGCCAGGTTTTGAGGAAGCGACACCGGATCTGGTTGACGCAATACTAACTGAAGCCGGAAGATTTTCAACGGGCGTACTTTCGCCTATTAATCGAAGCGGTGACATACAGGGTTCACGCCTTATAGATGGCAATGTAGTCACTCCGGATGGCTGGAAGGAAGCCTATCAGGCATTTATCGAAGGTGGTTGGAATGGGTTGTCTTTCGATAGTCACTATGGTGGTCAGGGACTTCCTTGGCTTGTGTCCGCCGCTGTACAGGAAATGCACAAGGGTGCCAATCTTGCATTCGATTTATGTCCACTCTTAACTCAGGCAGCGGTCGAAGCTATAACTTCCCATGGTACTGATGCCCAGAAAGAGACCTACCTGGAAAAACTGATAAGCGGACAGTGGGCTGGCACAATGAACTTAACTGAGCCACAGGCGGGTTCCGACCTGGCTGCAGTTACAACCCGAGCACAACCCAACGGTGATCACTATTTGCTGAAAGGTCAGAAGATATTTATCACCTATGGCGACCATGATCTGACTGAGAATATCATTCATCTCGTGCTGGCCAAAGTGCCCGGTGCACCGGAAGGGGTAAAAGGTATTTCGCTTTTTATCGTGCCGAAATTCCTTCTAGATGAGAATGGCAATCCGGCAGAACGTAATGATGTCCATTGTATTGCCCTGGAGCATAAGCTAGGCATTAACGCGAGTCCTACAGCCGTTCTAGCCTATGGAGATAATAATGGCGCAGTCGGTTATCTGGTAGGCGAGGAGAATCGTGGTCTTGAATACATGTTTACCATGATGAATTTAGCCAGACATGCGGTTGGTGTTGAAGGTTACGCTATGGCGGAGCGCGCGTATCAGAAGGCGCTGGAATATGCGCGAGGCAGAGTTCAAGGCAAGGATCCACGTACACCAACCAAAAGAGTGGCAATTTTTGCACATCCCGATGTACGCAGAATGCTAATGGACATGCGAGTACATACAGAGGCCATGCGCGGTCTTGGCTGC
>JBLHGU010000005.1:0-80644 GCA_047615875.1 Parasphingorhabdus sp. | reverse complement strand
ATTCTGCGGCTTTTCTAGACATTGTTGCGGCATTACAGAACGAAAGTAAAGGCAACGCCAATGTGGTTACCGGCATTGCTGCCCATTCGTTAAGGGCTGTCACCAAAGAATCATTTGGAGATGTCCTAGGTGCTTTGGCGACACATGGCGAATTGCCGACACACATCCATATAGCAGAGCAAACCAAAGAAGTCGATGATTGTATTGTCTGGAGTGGCGCGCGACCGGTTGAGTACCTGTACCAGAATTTTGCTGTGGACAAAAACTGGTGCTTGATTCACGCAACCCACATGACAGAAGCTGAAACTACCAGTGTGGCACAAAGTGGTGCGGTAGCCGGTCTCTGCCCAACTACCGAAGGAAATCTCGGCGATGGTTTTTTTAATGCCACTCAATATTTGCAACAGGGCGGAGCGTTGGGTGTAGGTTCCGACAGCCACATATCCATTTCGCCAACAGAAGAATTGCGCTGGTTTGAATATGGTCAACGATTGCTGCATCGATCACGCAATCAGCTTTCCGGGGGTTTCAATTGCAGCACCGGTCGCAATTTGTTCGATCTATCGGTTAGTGGCGGTGCGCAGGCCTGCGGACACAACAGTGGTGCAATAGAGGTTGGCAGAAGAGCTGACTTCGTCGTGCTGGACACCAACCATGCGTTGCTCTGTGAACGGCATGGCGATGACTTGATTGATAGCTGGATCTTCTCTGGTAATGATAATACCGTGCGTGATGTTTACGTCGGTGGCAAGCAGGTTGTTAATGCCGGCCACCATCAAAATGAAGAGGCGATTCGCTTAGCCTTTCAAGCCACATTACGGGAATTGCGAGGCACTTTCTGATGAACACATACTTACTTACGCCGGGCGAATTAACTCTCGCCGATTTAAGGGACGCCTATTTCTCTCGTTTCAAATTGCAAATACAGCCTCGAGCCTGGTCGCAAATAGAAACTGCTCAGGCATTAGTGCGTGAAAAAGTCGAGAGCGGCGAGATCGTCTATGGAGTTAACACCGGTTTTGGCAGGCTCGCTCAAAAGCACATCGAAACCGAACTACTCCAGGAACTGCAACACAATCTGATTCTTTCTCACGCTACCGGTGTTGGTGAGTACCTTGATGACGACACGGTTCGGTTAATTCTGCTACTTAAAGTTAACGGCCTGTCCTGCGGAGTATCCGGTGTACGGCGCGTGGTAATTGAACTGCTGCTGGCCATGTTAAACGCCGATATTTTGCCGGCTATTCCAGCCAAAGGATCGGTTGGTGCATCCGGTGATCTCGCTCCCCTCGCGCACTTAAGCCTGCCAATAATTGGTCAGGGAAAAGTGCGCGTTAGTGGCGAGCTGATCGAAAGCAGTGAAGCTTTCAGAACTGCCGGGCTAGAGTCCTTACAACTAGCGGCCAAAGAAGGCCTGGCCCTATTAAACGGCACCCAGGTATCTACCGCACTTGCACTTAAAGGTCTATTCGAGGCAGAGCAAAATATCAACGCAGCTTTTGTCGCTGGTAGCCTCACCGTGGAGGCCGCCCTTGGGAGTCGAACACCCTTTGATCAGCGCATTCACGCCGTGCGTGGACAACACGGACAGATCGCTGCCGGTAGCATTTACAGAAAGCTGCTTAAAGAAAGTGAAGTCTCCGAGTCCCACGCTGAATGCGACAAAGTACAGGATCCTTATTCGTTGCGTTGCCAGCCACAGGTTATGGGTGCGTGCCTCGATCAATTACGCAACGCCGCCCGTATAATTGAAATTGAGGCCAACGCGGTATCAGACAATCCGCTGATATTCACCGAGCAAGGCGATATCCTTTCCGGCGGAAATTTCCACGCCCAGCCTATCGCCTTCGCTGCAGACAACATCGCTTTGGCGATTGCTGAAATCGGTGCTCTATCTGAACGTAGAATGGCCTTGTTACTCGATACCAACATGAGCCAACTACCGCCATTTCTGGTTGAGGATGCCGGTGTTAATAGCGGCTTCATGATCGCCCAGGTTACCGCCGCAGCGTTGGCCAGCGAAAACAAAAGCCTTGCTCATCCCGCCAGTGTCGACAGCTTACCGACCTCAGCCAATCAGGAAGATCACGTCAGCATGGCAACCTTCGCCGCACGTAGACTGACAGACATGAATTTAAACACCCGTTATGTAGTTGCTATTGAGCTGCTAGGGGCCTGCCAGGGAATTGAATTAAGACGGCCGTTAAAATCGAACGCTATCCTTGAAGATTATTGGGCAGAGGTGCGTAAAGTTGCGGCCTACTGGGATCACGACCGATACTTTCAACCTGACCTGGAAGCTATTGCAGCTCTTGTGCTAAAAAGTACCTTTGGAGATTGGGCGAATGATTATATTGAGGGTCGATAATTGCAGACTGGATAACTTGTGAAATTATCAGGTTTCTCAAACTTCCGATTTTTTCAGGGTTTTATTTTCCGAATCACCATCCATAACATTTAACAGGGGTGATAGGACAAATGGAAAACCCCAGAGCAGGATATTGAAATTGGGTACAATTCCTATAGCAAGGCCAGATTATGATGGAGTATTAGAAATTTGAGAAGATTTTCTACATGGGTGGTTGACTCATATAATGAGCTGTTTCTCATTAAGTTTTCTGATTATTTGGGAAGATTTCTCTTTTCTAACTCATTAACTTTTTACTAAAAGTTAATGAGTTTATTTGTGGGATCACGCCATACAAATGTCGAAGTGTCTATTTTTAAAACCCGAGTGTATTTTCGAAAAGAATAGTGTTGTAATTATATTTGGTGGGGAACTCAGGTCGCTATTTAGGAGTACAACAATATAAATAGAAGATTAAGTATAAATACCTAATTGTAAATTGCCGATCTTCTGGACTCTAAAATGATGATGTTAATAACACTAACGGAATAAGGACTTGGAATCACTGGATAATTATGCACCGCTCGCCGTTGTGGTCGGCGGAGCGCGCGGTATCGGGCTCGCTGTCGGCGAGTTGCTGTTCGCAGAAGGTTGGCGGGTGGTTCTAGCCGATCGTGATATTCCTGGGGAAGCCGATCCGAATCGTTTCGATTGCAGGCCAACGGATATCGCTGACAGCGCGATGGTCGATAAACTGGCGGTGGAAATCGAAGTAGCCCATGGTCCTGTTTCGGGGTTGGTGAACGCAGCTGGCTACAACCGTCACGCGGTGGTTAGAGAGATTGAAGACGATATCTGGAAGGACTTGCTAGACATCCATCTGGGCGGGGTATTGCGCCTGTGCCGAGCCTTTTATCCGATGCTACGGGATACCGCGGGCGCCGTGGTCAATTTCTCTTCGATCGGTGGTCGTGTGGGTCGACCCGGACGCGCTCCCTATGCCGCGGCCAAGGCAGGCGTAGAGGCATTGACCAGGACGATGGCTATCGAATGGGCGCCGGATGACATTCGCATTAACGCTGTGGTGCCCGGCATCATCAACACGCGGATGGTTCAGGAGAACATTCGGCAGGGTTTGGTCGATCCCGCAAGCCTGAAAAGCGGCATACCCTTGCGACGTTTTGGCGAGCCCGCCGAAGTCGCGGAAGCGGTGGCTTTTCTGTTGTCCAGAAGGGCTTCTTACATTACCGGGCAGACGCTGGTTGTTGATGGTGGTGTATTGGCTAATGGCAACTTTTAGGGAGGCTCTGATTAATTCAGAGTTTTCATCGGTGCAAGGGCGCACCGACATTATCAATCACTGTAAGTGATTGATAATGGGAGTAAATGAAAAATCGCAATTATTTATTTACGTTACTCTGGCAATTCAGGATGAATTGATCAGAGTATCCTTAGTTTTATCGGTAGGTTTTTTTCGGTAATAAATATGACTAGACTGAAGGTAAGCATCGATCGGAAGAGGTGTGTAGGCTCGGGTAACTGTGTGTATATTGCACCGGAAGTTTTCAGCCAGGATGACGACGATGGCATCGTAGTCCTGTTGACCGAACTGCCTGATCCTGGCCTGATTGAGGCGGTGGCGGATGCGGTAAGGCAATGTCCGTCGATGGCTATCCAAATAGAATAAACTTGAGTCAATTAGATGACGAAAACAAAGTCGGATTTATCCCGTTCTATCAAGCGCACGCTCGAGGTGCTGGAATATTTCGACTCGGAGCACCCGGCAGTATCGGTATCGGAAATTTCGCGCGCACTCGGATATCCTCAGTCCAGCACGTCAATTTTACTTAAAAGCCTGCGCGAGCTGGGTTACCTGCATTACGATAAGGCCAGCCGCAGTTACCGCCCAACTGCTCGGGTTGCGATGCTGGGGCGTGGGGTCCGCGAGAATTTATTCGGTGACGGCAGTGTTATGGCCGCACTGGAGGAAATCAGCGAGCAGACCGGCGAAACGGTGATCCTGGCCGTATCCGAAGGTATTGTGGTGCGTTATATCTGCGTGATCCTGGCGACTAACCCAATGCGTATGCACCTGCGAACTGGGGCCGTGCGTCCAATCATTGGCTCGGCGGTGGGGCATTTGTTTCTGTCCGCACTGCCGGATGATGAACTGGCCGAGGAAATAAAACGCCTGCACCTAGTGCAGGCAGAAACTCTGATCGACGACGACGAACTGATGCGGCAAATTCGTCGTATCCGCAGCCGTGGTCACTCGCTTTCTACCCACACGGTGACGGCAGGGGGCGGGATCGTCGCCATCTTGCTACCTGGTGAATTTAACGGCACTCGTCTGGCGATTGGAATTGGTGGCGTTGCCCAGACCATAACGGGCGAGGAAAATCGTTTCGTCGAAGTCATGCAGGCGGCAGTGAAGCGCCATGTTCGCTCCACTGATGCAGATTGAATCCCCAACCGCTAGTCTGAGTTTCTCACCAACTTTCCATTGCGTCATAGCCAAGCCTTGCTTCATCTCAGTTCAAACGGTGGTAAGAAATGCCGGTTAACGCATCCTGTTGCGTAATTCCCCGAGCTTATCGATCTTGGCAACGACGAGCTGACCTGAGCGCAGGAAATAGGCTTGCGGATTCTCGCGCGCCAGCGCCACGCCAGAAGGCGTACCCGTAATTAGGATATCGCCAGTCTCGAGTCCAACGCGAGACCAATAGGAAACAAGTCGCGCCACACTAAATATCATGTCATGGGTATTGGCATCCTGACGCACTTCGCCGTCAACCTCGAGAGTTAGCTGAAGATTTTGCGGATCGCCGATACAGTCGGCGCTCGTGAACCATGGCCCCATCGGCGCGAAGGTCGGAAAGTTCTTCGACAGTGTGATACCAATCTGAGCTTCCATTTCACGTCGTTGGATATCACGCGCTGCGAAATCGTTACAGATCGAATAGCCTGCAACATGTTCGAGGGCCTGGTCTTCGGTAACATCGAGTGCCGGTGTGCCGATAATAACGGCCAGCTCGATCTCGTAATCGATATCACTCATACCTGCAGGAATAATAATATCATCATGTGGGCCGCACAGGCTGGTCGCAAACTTGGCGAAGGCGGATGGGAATTCTGGAATTTCGATCTTGCGCCCACGTTTTGCCCAGATTTCCTGGCCTTCGCGCACGTGATCCATATAGTTGCGGCCAACAGCGATGATTTTACCCGGCTTCGGTACGGGTTCGGTTAGTTGCCACTGATTCAAGTCTAGAGGTTCAACTTCTCCTGTATCCAGACGGCGGTTCAATTCGGCTAGTTGCTCGAGACCTTGAGGTGTTAACCAGGCGAGCCCCATTGGATCTGCGAATTCGGGATCTAATACCAGATTTGTTGCTGCGGCTACCGCTGCTACCGCATAGAGCATCGACTCATCCGTGGCAATGGCGAGTACCCGCTCTCCATTATCCACATGACACAAGCTAGCCAGTCGCATGATATGTCACAGGTGTTTAGAAAAGGTCAAATGGCACGCGCTCGTCGAGCGGAGACCAGCCGATTATCAGTAAGGTAGCATCGGTCGCTGCTTCCAGTCGCGCATGCTGTTCACCGCTCGGCAGTAGAAAATACGACAGCGTATCAAAATCGTTGCCATCAAATACTAGATTACCTTCGAGCAGAAACACGGCACGGTGCCCGACCGGGGTTGAAGCGGGTAATGCTGCCCCGTTACTCAATTTTGCCATCTTAATATTGGGGCCAGATTCGAAAAAATAGGCAAGATCACGGCTCTCGACATTGGTGAGACTAGAATGCATCCTCCAAGGCAGGGCACTGGAGCGCAACACAACATAGTCGCTCAAAAGTGATTTCGGGTAGCTAATTTTGTCCCCAGTAATTTCTTCGAGAATGGCTTCATAGGCATCTCGCTTGCGACCGCTAGCAAAGGTATAAACTCCTTCCTCGAAAGTTCCGGTTTCAGCCAGCCGACGCTGGGCATCTACGACATCTTCCGGCGGCGGGTAAGGAATGCCGGACGGACCTTCGAACTGCATGTCTGCGAAGTGAAGCTGCTCGCCATTTTCTACTGGTGTAACGGGGCCGTAATAGGTACCTTCCGGAATATAAAGGCAATCACCTTTCTCATAGGTCTGGTTGCCGTATTTCATTTTTCCCGACATCACATAGCGGATTTGCTGGAAGGTATGACGATGGCGTGGGGAATGAAAGATGGGTTCGGCGTATAGGCTGCCTATACGCGCCGCGACTTTTCGCTGCTTATTAAAAAAACCGTGATATCGCTGGTTGTAACCCGGACGTACACCAATATCGACCCACGGAAGATCCACTTCACGAACACCGGTAGCGCTTTGAATACTCATATTTTATTTATCCTTGTTCGGGCAGATGTCAGGAGCTTGTCCTAGAAATTGATGGTAAATTCATCACTATTATGATACTTACAATCATATTGTCAATGCCTAAAGGGAAGGCCTTCATTTGACATCATCTCCGGGGAATCATCCCGTACCTCTATCAGCAATAACCTTTGTGCTTGCCCTCGCGCTCGCAGGCATGGGTGGATTTGCGGCCAACGGCGTCGGTATTACGGGTGGCTGGCTGCTTGGCGCGTTGATCATGGTATTTGCGGCCGGCGCTTTTGGCTTACCGATAGCGCTTCCAGGTTGGCTGCGCAGTATCGCGATGGGATTCGCCGGAATCACCGTGGGTGCGGCGATAACCGAGGAAACGGTAGAACTCGTTGCGTTTTTGCCATTGACCCTGGCCATTATGTTCCTTTTTCTGGCGGCGCTGATCTTCTCGACCTATCTTCTACACCGTTATATTTGGCGTGCGAGTCGTTCAACAGCGATAGCCTGTGCCTGGCCAGGGAATGTGCTGCTGGTATTCATCGGTGCCGAGTCGAGCAACGCGAACATGCCTCGGGTCGCGGTGGTACAGTCGGTCAGAGTGCTGGCCCTGATGGGTATTTTACCGTTGACAATCGGTCTTTATCACTCGCCAGTCGCCGGAGCAACGATTCCCCTCTCAATTGATCTTGGTTTCGCGGCCATCGTAGCGCTTGCTTGTGTCATCGTCGCGGTTCGACTCGGACTGGTCGGCGGTGAAATGTTTTTAACGGCGTTTGCGATCGGTGTTTTGTCGGCTTTCGATATTTTACGAATCGAAATCCCGCGCGAAATGACATCTTTGTTTCAGGTTGTGGTGGGCGCCTATATCGGGATCGAGCTGGCTAAATGTGGGACACGGGTTTTTATGTCGGCGCTGGTTCCGTCACTGGCAAGCGCTATCTATACAGCTGTTGCAACCATCGCCATGGCTTTTGCTCTGGCCTCGTTTGTCGACTATCCAGCCGCTGCGCTTGCCCTTGCGCTTGCGCCCGGTGGGGCCGAAGCAATGATTCTGCTGACGGTGGCTTTTGGTGTGGATCCGGCGTTCGTCGGGATTCATCACACTATAAGACTGGTCGTGCTAACCTTTGGATTTCCGATTGTCCTGCGCTGGGCGTCACAGAAGGATCACCAGGCAACCGGTAATTTATAGAGCCCATAAATTTGTGAATCATACTTAAACGGCAAGCTTGTCGACGGTTCGGTGACGTGTAGATTCGGGAAACGTTCAAACAGTTTTCGGAACACGACCTCTAACTCGATGCGTGCCAGACCCTGGCCGATACAGCTATGGATCCCGAAGCCGAAAGACATGTGCCGGGATGCGTTTCTCGCCAGATCGAGATGATCAGGATTGGGGAATTGCTCAGGATCACGATTGACGGATGGGGAGATCGCAAACACCCCATCACCCTCGCGGATAGTTACGCCGCCGATTTCAACATCTTCCAGAGCGACCCGGCGCGGAGCAAACTGTACAGGTGACAGAAAGCGTAACAGTTCGTCGACCGCGGTTCGGTCGAGCGACGGGTCCTGCTTAAACAATGCCAGTTGATCTGGATGCTCCAGTAACAGCAAAGTCCCAAGTGAAATCATGTTGGTGGTGGTGTCGTGTCCGGCGCGCAGGATCATCGAACAGATATTAGCCAGTTCATCGTGACTCAGTTGCCCGGTGACCACGTATTCCTGAATGATGCGCCCGAGCATATCGTCGGTGGGGGTCTTTTCTTTTACCGTAATCAGCTTACGACAATAATCCACCAGATCGCTGGCGCTTCCTGCGGCTACCGCGGCCGACTGACCCATACCATGACGGCCGGCAGCACATTTTAAGATGTAGTCATGGTCTTCGTAGGGTGATCCAAACAGTTCGCACATCACCAGTGCAGGTAATTCGACTGCCAGCTCCGTCACCAGGTCGCAAGGCGGTCCTTTTTCAGCCATCGTCGCGAGTAGCTGGTCGGTTAGTGATTCGATTTTCGGGCGTAACGCCTGCATGCGCTTCATCGTGAATTCCTTCATGAACATGCGCCGGTAGTGACCGTGGCGCGGATTGTCCATACCGACAAAAGCACGCTCGAGCTTGTCTATTGCCCTGCGTGCCTCGGTAACTGTTGGGAAGTCTTCGCGTGCAAACTCACCGCTAAAGCGGTCATCGAGGAGTAGCTTGCGGTAGTCTTCATAGCAGGTCAGTAACCACGCTCGTTGGTCATTCCACAAGGTTACGGGTGCTACCGGACAGTTTTCGCGTGCGGCGGCATATTCGCTTGGTAGCTCAAATTGCTGGTCGCGTTTAAACGGGAAGGTGGGTGCTGCACCAGCGTGAAAGGGACAACTGTCTTTTTTCTGCATTCGGGTCTTCTTTATCTAAGTTAAGTGATCCCCGGACGAGTCGCGAGGACTATTTTTGTAATGCCTGGACTCCTACCGGGTGTTTCATTAGTATCATAATACTGAGGTAAACTATCATAATGTCAATATTATCAAACCAGCACAACACATGAAAACTTACTTTTACCGTAGAAGAGTCGGGGTTGAATTCCGCTTTAATCTTCCTTTCCAACCTGGACACCAGCGATGCTTTCCATCGGAAGAATAACGGATGCGATGTCTTCGCCGATGTGTCCTTGCTCGGCCGCAGCGCCGAACCAGTGCATCGCAGCCTCGGGCAATCTCAATCTGACGCCTTCCTCGACGGACAAATCGATCGCCGCTTGCAAGTCTTTCATGATGGTGTCGATGGTTGCTTTAGCCTTGAAGTTTCGGAGTAGAAAATGATTCGGTACGACACGTTCCAGCGTCCTGCTATAAGCCGAGCTGTTGCGCAGCACCTCGTAAAGCGCAGTTGCGTCAACACCGCATTTGGTGCCCAGTACCATCGCCTCGGCAACCAGAGCATGGGTGCTGATAGAAATCATGTTATTGCAAAGTTTGGTTGTGACGCCGGCACCGACCTCACCCATGTGGAAGGTTTTTTTGCCCAGTGCGTCGAATATCGTGCTAACGGTTGTTACCGCAGCTGTGGTGCCGCCGACGATGATGCTCAAAGTTCCCGCGCGGACGCCATCCGGGCCACCGCTGATTGGGGCGTCGAGAAAATCGATGTCGCTGTTGAAAAGCGCTTGCCCAATTTCACGCGAGACCATCGGGTCTATGGTAGCAAAGTCGATACATACCGGTGGGCGACTCGTGGCGGAAAGCACGCCATTGGGGCCAGTAAAAACCGCGCGCGATTGTTGAGCAGTGACCCGGCAGGAACAAAACACATCGACCTTGCCGGCGATATCGGCAACGGAAATACCGGGGAGGGCCCCCTGGCTTTGCATCGCGCTCATCGCTTCAGCGTTTTCACTGAAGACGTGCAGTGTAAATCCAGCCTGCAGCAGGCGTTCGACCATGGGCTGACCCATCAGTCCGAGACCAACGAATCCTATATTCATGACGTTCTCCAGTTATCTTGTAATAACTCGCTCCGAGGCCACCAATGAGTAGCGTTTCCACGGACATTCTTTTCCAGCCGCTGGTCTTCGGCAAGACGCAAACACGTAACCGGCTTGCGATGGCACCAATGACGCGCAAACGTTCGCCCGGTGGTATCCCCACAGAAGAAGTCGCGGCGTATTATCGTCGACGCGCAGATGGAGGCATCGGTTTGATATTTTCTGAGGGTGTCTTTATCGACCATCCATCGGCCCAGGCCCATGCGGGTCGAAGCTATAACAATATCCCCAGGTTCTTCGGCCGCGAAGCATTGCTTGGCTGGGAGCGTGTTGTTAGTGGGGTGCATGAAGCGGAAACGCTTTTTGTGCCTCAGCTTTGGCATGTCGGCGAAGTGAGACGCCTTGGCATGCCTGAAGACCCGTCTGTTCCGGGATACGGGCCGCGCGAAATTATCGAGGACGGCAGAGTGGTCGTTAAGGCGATGGACCCACGCGATTGCGAAATTATTGCCGAATCCTATGCTCGCTGCGCTCTTAGCGCACAGGAAATGGGTTGTGACGGGATCGCCTTGCATGGTGCCCACGGCTATTTGTTGGATCAATTCCTGTGGCCCGAAAGCAACGTCCGGGATGATAATCTTGGCGGCCCGATGGAAAATCGGTGTCGCCTTGCCTGCCTTGTAGTCGAACGAATTCGCGATTTGGTGTCGCCGGATTTTCCGATCGTGTTCCGCTTTTCGCAATGGAAGATGTCCGATTACAACGCGCGCATTGCCGAAACGCCCGGTGAGTTGGAAATTTTGTTGCAACGTCTGGTGGCAGCGGGTGTCGACTGGTTCGATGTCAGCACGCGGCGCTTCTGGGAACCTGCTTTCGACTCCGATCCGCGTAGCCTTGCCACATGGACCAGGGCGTTGTCTGGGAAGCCGGTTATCGCGGTCGGTAGTATTGGTCTCGATCAACCACATCATTCCAAGCTGTTTCGCGACAAGGTCAACATTGATGCCCAGGTTACCGAGCTGGATAATCTTGTTACTGCGATGGCGCAAGGTGACTTTGACATGGCGGCCGTGGGGCGGGCCATTCTCGCCGATCCCGAATGGGCAGAAAAGGTTTGTTTGGACAGGATGAAAGAGATTCGCCCTTTTGAGCGCGCCGACCTCGAGACTTATCGATAAGCATGCCTTCACTGGATAGCGTACAGAACAGTTTCACTCGTCCAGATCGCTTTGCAGTCACGGACATGATCGTCGAATCCGCGGAGTTCGCTAAGCGCCTGGCTGAGCACGGATTCGCAGGCCGTAATATCCTCGCAGGCAATTTCATCGATGCAGTCGCATAGTGGTAGTGGGGCATTCTCACTATCTACAAGCCGAGCATGGTTTTGAATGTAGCCTTGTAGCGTTTTTACCTCTGCGAGCCGTTGCCATACTTCGGGGCCTGCTTCCTTGAGCCACCAGGATCTGAATTCTGAGCGCGTGAACGATGGTTCGCGCCAGATGCGAAGGAATAATTTATGTGGAGCATCGGCGCAGGGTTTCAGGGTAAATTCATCTGCAAGCAAAGCCACTTCTCGGACAGGTCGGGCAAAAGCCTCTGACTCATCCTGTTTCATCAAGGGCGCAGCACTGCGATCGCCCACATGGTTCAAGCGTCGGGCCTCGTTTCGATACCAGACGATGCCGACGCCATCACAGTAGCCAAGTGGTAACTGGGAATCTGCGATGGCGATAGCATCGCAATGGACATAGCGTTGTATATTTTGCCAGCGTGGCATCGACATTCCTAGCCACGCATGTTGGCGCCAACGAGTACGGAACGCGGTGGCATCCATATTGGCGCGCCGTTCGGCAAAATAAATCAGCTTTGGGTGGTCGCTTGCAAGCACTTGTCCGCGCATGCCGATTTCTTAACGGCGATGCAGGCGATTGTCGAGCGAGAGCAGAAAACCGTTAATGGTAATCGCGAAAATTCCGATTAGCGCGGTGATTGAAATCATCATAGATACATCGTTGGTTTCGATACCACCCATGATTAGGTGGCCCAGGCCGCGCACTGAAGCAAACATTTCGCCGATCATCACGCCGAGGAAAGTGATCGAAAAGCTAAGACGAATTGCGGTTACCAGCTCCGGAATCGTGGCTGGCACAAAGATCAGAAGAAATGTCTGTATAGTGTTCATCCGCAAGGTCCTGGACGTGCGGATCAGGGCAGGATTGATGTTGCGAACCGCATTATAGGTAATCAGCGTCATCGGGATGATGCCGTGAATGGCACCGAAGGCAACCTTCGCAGCAAAGCCGAGACCGAAAAATAGTAGCATGACCGGGTAAAGTGTCACTTTGGGAGTCGATTGCAGCGCAACGAACATCGGTGCAAACACTTCGCCCGCACGGCGGTTAAAGCCCAGAATCATGCCGAACAAGGCACCACCGAAAATAGATATAATTAGTGCAATGCCCAGCGCGCTCAGGGTTTCCTCGGCATGTCCCCAGAAACGCTCGGTTGCGAACAGGACTTCGGCCCGTGCCCAAGTTTCGACCGGAGAGCTCAGTGCCTCACTGCCCACCATCCAGTGCAGTACCTGCCATGTCGCCAGAAAAGCAACTGTTACCGCTATAGCATCGAGGACTTTGGTCATTGGTCCACCCGCTAGAGAAATACGTTTGGCAGTCGATACCGTCCAGGCGGCGCCGGCGGTAAATTGTGAACGCTTCTCGAAGGTGTTGACCGCGGTCAGCATGATCGTGACAAGAATAACGACGAACAGCAACAGGGCATACATTTTCTCGCTCTCGAAACCTTCGTAGGCAAAAGCGATCGAGTAACCGATACCAGAATTCGACAAAATAAACTCCGAGCCTATTATTCCGGCCATGCCGTATCCTAGCACTAGCTTGAGGCCGGTGAATATATAAGGTGCCGCGGCAGGTAGCTGAAGTAGAACAGCTGTTTCCAGTCGCCCCATTCGAAAAGTCTGTCCGGTTCTGGCGAGTACCGGCGGAATACGATCAAGTCCGCTTAGCGTATTGGTAATCATCGCTACCAATGCGTAAGCGAATCCCATCAGGATTATGGAGATATCATTCATCCCCACAATTACTATGGCCAGCGGATACAGGACAAAGAAAGGTAGTGCGTAGTAACTGGAGATTATCGGCTCCATAGCACGACGCAGCCGCGGAAGCTTAAACAGGAGCAAACCAAAGAGAAATCCTAGTACCGCTGCCAAAATGATTGCGATAAAGATATTGCGTACGGTCTTAGTTGCATGGTGCCAGAATTCACCAGTACCCATCAAATCAGCCAGCGTTGTCACCATTCGCGATGGCGCTGTTAGTTGCAGCGGGCTGATAATGCCTTTCTGGCAAAGTAATTCAAGCAGCAGAACTGCGGAGATTAGCAGTGTGATGCGGATTATCGTAGAACTTCGTCTCACATCGATTCGTCTCCCAGGGCTTTTTTAGATTCTTCACGGAGCTTTTCCCAGAGTTGCGTTGTCACCTGACCAAACTCTTCGCGCGATGCCATCCGACTGTCACGATCATCTGGCCAGCCAGTTTCAACGATATCGATAAATTGGCCTGGTCTGGACGACATAATCCCAATTCGGTCAGACAACAAAGCGGCCTCATCCAGCGAATGGGTAATCAGCAGTACCGTGGCCCCGGTCTCACGCCACAGTCGCAAAAGTTCGTCGCCCATCAAGAATCTGGTTTGCTGGTCAAGTGATCCGAACGGCTCGTCCAGCAGAATTAAACGCGGCTCCATGACGAAGGTACGAGCGATGCAGACTCGTTGTCGCATACCGCCGGATAGCTCAGACGGACGGGATTCGTCGAACCCTTTGAGGCCCATGAAATCGATGGCGTAGTCAACACGTTCCTTGACTTCCGCAGTTGTGCGGCCAGCACGGCGCAGGCCGAAGGCAATGTTATCCCAAACCGTCAGCCACGGGAACGAGGCATCATCCTGAAATACAATCCCAACCCCTTCGGGTACCTCGTCACGTACTGGTTTATCCTCAAGGGTGACTTCTCCCTCGGTAGGTGACGTCAGACCGGCGACTATGTCCATCATCGTGGTCTTGCCGCATCCCGACGGGCCTATAGTGGTGAAAAATTCGCCCAGCCTGAGATCCAGGTTAATAGGGCCGAGCGCATGTACAACGCCTTCATACACATGCTTGACATCTTTTAAGGATACAGTGGCATGGTTAGGGTTTGTTTCTTCGATAGTTTCAGTTTCGGACATGGCAACCCAAGTTTATATTTTAAGCCGATTGAACTCCAGAAGCCGTGTATCTGGCCGCCGTTCAGAGTTACCAACCTGAACGTGGATGCCGCCGATATTGGCGACATCTTTGGTGTCCCCTAATGTTTGACCTAGAGTTTCTGATCGTCAGGCAAGAATGACTCGTCGATTAAGTCATCCCAGTTTATAGGGCCTTCCCAGGATCCTTGTGAACGCAGGCCTTCAAGCATGGCTTCTAGCGCAGGCATGTCGAACTTACCCCGACCCCAATAGTTGATCGCAACCATGTTCTTGACAGCGGTGATCGCGATTTCCTCGGACACCTTGTCGCCATAAGCCTTGGCAACTAGCTTGGCCGCCTTGACTGGTTCCGCATACAGATAATCAACCGCTGCGCGTCGTGCCGCAATGATAGCGCGAAGTTTGTCGGGGTTTTTCCTGGCAAATTCAGCTGTTGTAACGCCAACAGTCTGGGTCATGTTGGGCAGGTTTGTCAGATCGAAGGCCACAACGTACTTGCCTTTGCGGCTGCTCATGATTGGCTCCAGAATAAGCGCGGCATCGACATCTCCGCGTTCGAGCGCAGCGAGTCCGGCACCGACCTTACCGAGCGACACCAGTTCAACGTCATCTTCAGTCATACCGGCAGCTGCCACGGCCATCTTCGCCAGTGTTTGACTGGTTGAGCGCGGCTTGGTGTACGAGATTTTCTTTCCTCGCAGATCTTCCATTGAACTAATTCCTCTGTCCGGCATCGTTACCCAGAACAGATCGGCAATTGACATCACGTTAGCACTAACAATCTTGACATCGTGACCTTCGCGAAAGGCTGCCAACACTGCGGCTGTGCCAACCACGCCATACCCTGCACCGGATGCAATCTGGTTACGCATTGTTGTACCGCCGCCGGCGGACGAGATGACATCAGTAATATCGATGCCACGTTTTTTAAATTCACCGAGTTCAATCGCAACTGCGATCGGTGCGGTGTTGAAAAGAAACCCGTAATGCGAGGCAACGATTGTTTCAGCTCTGACTGAAGCTGACAGGATTACGGTAAAAATTGCCGTTAGTCCCAGGATAACCCTAGTTCGTGTAAATATTAACATGCTAAATCCTCCTACTGGCCCGATATTCTGGTCGCGGGCGTTAATTACAAAATGTTTTCAACTTACCTTATGACAATACTATCTTCTTTAATTGCCAATTGCGTGTTGCATAACACTCTTCTTTCTCAGGCCAGGTGAGACCAGAATTTTTCTTCGACGGTTTGATCGTCACTCACCCCTAACTAAGCTCGTCAACCCATTCCAATTCCGTCAGTTAATTACTTCACGGAAATGGTGAGCTAATTTTGCTGCAGTTTCATCATTATAACGATAAAGAGTATCATAATACCAATAACAGATAACCTGATTTGATTTAAATTAAGGTAAAAGAAAAGCTTTTGGCTTCTGTAGAATTCCGATACTTATTGAATCCTGCTATTTTAAGCAATCAAATTGACACGATCCGCATATTGAGAAATTCATGTTCCAGGCCCTAGAATCACCTTTTGCAGCAGAAACGAGCAGTATTGACCTGTCAAATACGTTTGATGAAGAGAGCATTGCCGCCATAAGGGCAGCGTTTTTACAATATGGCGCGCTCGTATTTCGCAATCAGACTGTCGATGACGATAACCTGGAGGCATTTGCATCAATATTCGGCCGACTGGAACAACATTTGATAGAGAACAATGATGGCGAGCTCATGACACCTGTTCACAACATCACTAATTTTGATAGCGCTGGTAAGCCATCGGTTCGTCCCTATATCAATACCAATTATTTCTGGCATACCGATAAGTCCTACCTCGCTACACCTTCGTTAGCGACGATGCTGTACCCGGTCGAATTGCCAGCGTCAGGAGGTGATACGCAACTGGCCCATATGGGTCTGGCTTATGCGGCGCTACCAGATGTTACTCGGATGAAAATTGCTCAACTGTCCGCAGTCCACAGTATCGAGTTCATGCGTCACAGCCTCGACAATCCACCGCCGACCGAAACACAGATTCAAAATGCGCCGCCAGTGGTACACCCGATTGTGCGACCGCATGCACAAACCGAGCAGGATTGTCTTTATATCGGTATGTACGCCTCTCACATAGAAGACCTGGATCGGGCGGAAGGACGTTTGATACTCGCCCGCCTGCAGGAACAGGCGACCCAGCCGCCTTTCGTTTATACCCACAAATGGCGAAAGGGCGACCTTCTAATCTGGGATAACCGGTGCCTGATGCATAGGGGAATTGCGAACTACGATATGTCAAGTGAGAGGCGAGTGATGAAACGGCTTTGCGTTTGGGATGACCTCGCTTGATCAAAGCATTAGCCTAGCCCTCTGCGGTAATTCGCAAAACTTCGCGCATCGCCGTGACCGCTTGCTCTACCCGAGCTTTAGCGGGCAGACTTTGTGATAACGTTAGCTGAGGGATTTCGAGGGCGATGGGTATTCTCGGTGGCAGAACGCGCAGCATGCCGACGAGGTCGATGACTCCTTCACCAGGCGGTAGGCGTTCCTGTGTAGCTTCGGTGATAAAGGCCTGGCTCGAGGAGGGTGAAGTCACTGAGGCAACATCACACAGCTGCGCGTAGCGGAACCACTGCGGTGGCAATGCGGCAATTTGCGCAGGAGTACCCTGCGATCTAAAATAGTGCAGAGCGTCCACCGAGATACCAAGAGCGGGATGCTCGCATTGCCTGATCAGCTGAGCGCTGGCCTCGATACTGGACAGTTTCAGCCAGGGTACGAACTCAAAATCGATTGTGAGCTGACGATCCGTGGCCATCGTACATAATCGTAAGAGGTTATCGTTCAGTCGCTGTGGCTCCGGGTCATCCACAGTGGTCAATACGTGGCGCGCACCGAGTTCGGCGGCGGCGTCAAAAAACGGCCCGTAGCTGGCAATATTGGAAGTTGGAACAAGCCGTACCGTGTTGGCGTCAAGTGCCGAGACGCCGTGGTCCAACATAGACTGGCGCATTTTTCGACGTAGTGTCGAGTTACTGAGCAACTCCGTTTCGCCACCGCCAGGTTGCCCGCCTAGCAGACGCAGGCCAACGTGGCGACAATCGGTAGCGGCGGCTACTGCCACAGTCTCCAGTGCATCGAGTTCGGGTACCGTGTAATAGGACAGAGATAACGCCCGCATCTCGTTTGCTGCCGGAAGCTTTGTTGCGTTAGTAGTATTTGAAGATGTGATCAAATTTGCTCTCAGACGATTGCTGACTTTAGAATGCCTTTATTTACCACCGTTGAAAATCTGGGCGATGGTGCTTTTGGAACTAACCAAACAACATGATGACATTTCGGGTAGATCGAGGATTGCAATGATAAGGGCCAAACGATGAATGACACAAGCGATGCGATTGCAGTAATTATCGGCGGTGCTAACGGCATTGGGGCAGAAACCGCAAGGCTCATGTTCGAGCGCGGATGGCGGGTTGTGGTCGCAGACCTTGATGGTGTGGCGGCAAACCGGATTGCAACCGAAATCGGCGCCACCGGTCTGACTATGGACATTGCCAATGAAACTTCGGTGGAGGACACTGTTGCCACTATCGAAAAGAATATCGGCCCCGTCTCGGCACTGGTGGTGGCAGCTGCTGTTTTTCAGGATATTGTATCGACGGAAAATCAGCAAAAATCGGTCTGGGACCAGGTGCTCTCAGTCAATCTCGGTGGTACTTTTCTCGCCAATCGCTGCTTTGGCCGGCGCATGATTGAGCGTGGCCAGGGAAGTATTGTCAATCTCGGTTCGATCGCTGCCCTGGGATCGATGCCTGCCGAGGCCTATGCCACCAGTAAAGCGGGCGTTGTGCAGCTCAGTAAAAATCTGGCCGGTGAATGGGGGCGATCGGGTATTCGCGTCAATACGGTATCACCCGGCTCAACGCTGGTTCCCCGTGTCGAAGAGCGCCTCAAATCCGGCCGCTACGCCGGTGACCCCGGTGAGTTTACTGCATTGGGGCGTATGGTTCGTCCGCGCGAAGTGGCCGAGACAATCGAGTTTCTGGCGTCTGATCGGGCAAGCGCGATTACCGGAGTGAACCTGGTGGTAGATGCGGGCTGGCAGGTGGCTTCGACCTGGGCCCAGTTCGGCGGTGTACGGCCGTCGGCATCTACTACCTGGTTCGGGAGTTAGTTTTTACGCAATAGACGTCGCGCGTTATCCGCCCAGGACGGGTCTATAACACCGTGATGACCATCTTCGGGTTGGTCCCAGCCAGCGAAATTGGTGCCGTAAACGATGCGATCATTACCTACCCATTTGCGTAGCATTGACAGGGCTGAAGGATCGGTTACGTGGGCGTCGTACCAGAGATGTGTTAAAGCCTGCTCGAAAGCACCGTCCTTTTTGATTTCTTCTGTAGCCCAGGGTCGTTTGCGTGCGGCCTGTGCCAGGCGACCTGCCAGCATTGGAATACCACCACCGCCGTGACTGATCCAGATATCGAGAGCGGGGTGGCGTTCGAGCACACCACCGAATATCAGGGTCGCGACCGCAATCGATTCCTGCCCGGCAAAGCCAATGACTACGTCGAGGTCAAAACGTTTCAGGTTGGGGTCACCCGGCGGGCCATCGATACCCGATGGTGCCGGGTGCAGAAATAGTGGCACATCGAGATCAACAAATTTTTGATACAGTGGATCCAGCTTTTCGCTGTGCAATGGCTCGCCGAACTCGGTGCCGATAGCCGCGCCCCATAGCCCAAGCTCAGTCACTGCACGCTCCAGCTCTTCGCAGGCAGCCGCGGGATCCTGCATCGGTAACGCCGCAAGTCCACCGAGCCGTTGCGAATGGTTCTTAATCAACTCGGCACAGGCGTCGTTATGACGCTGACAGAAAGCGACCGCTTCGTTCGGTTCAATGTGATGAAAGTAAGTCAGGGGGCTCGGTGAAACCACCTGGAAATCGATACCGTCGCGATCCATGCGCTCAATGCGAAGTTTCGGATCAGTAAAGGGGCTGGCCGTGTGCCTGACGCCAATCAGCTTGTAATTTCCGACCCGGTACCAGGGTGTGCCATCCGCATCCACGCCGAATTCTGGGCCGTGGCGACCGGCGGCTCCGGTGGTCGAATTAAGGCGCACATGCGCATGTACGTCAATAACTGCAGCATTTTTTATATTCGACATATCTGTTTCTCAGCTCGATTCTGAATAATCTTGATTTTTCCATGCAGTTAGTAGCTCAGCCTTTGATAACCGATAAATTGCACTAATGATGGAACTGTGAAATTATACTTTAACTAATTGGAATTATGCTGGCAAACATCATTATGTCGATATTGGAAGAAACGCTCCCGATCCGTGATTGCGCGAAAATGATCGTCGCAGCGATTGCGCAGGCGGGAGACGATTACGCGTCACTGGCCTTAGCAATCAAAGCGCCCATCGCGGAACTAATCAAACACGAAGACCTGAGCGCAGTTGGTGCCCCGCGTCAGGGTAATAACGTTGCCAGCTCACAATACCTATACTTTGATGGTGAACTATCGATTTTACTATTCGAGGTGCCGTACGATCGGGTTATTCCACCGCACGACCACGGTATCTGGGAAGCCTTCTGCACCTATCGAGGTAAGGTTAGTCACGAGACGATGCAGCGTATCGATGACGAATCGATCGAAGGCCATGCTGAGCTCGAAACCATCAGCGAAGATATCCTCGATCCCGGAGATCTGATCATTATCGCGCCCCCGGCGGACATCCATAGCTTTACCGCGTTGCAGCAGGATAGTCTTGGGTTAACCATCGCAAACGGCCCCTATAAACAAATGCGCCATTATTATCAGCCCGAAAAAAATACCTATTTTGTCAAACCCCAGATTAATTTTCGTTAGCTCGGATTGGCTGAGGCCGGAATAAATGAAAGCAGATAAAAAGAAACTTGCACTGATTACTGGCGCGGCCGGAGGACTTGGTTATGCAATCGCTAATTACCTTGGATTGCAGGACTATAGAATTGCCATAATCGATGTTGACGAGCAGGGTGTCATGAATGCCGCCGGGTGCCTGGGTGATGCTCGCGGTTATGGTTGCGATATTACCGATGAAGCACAGGTCGACCAGACACTGGCCCGCATTGAAAAGGATTTCGGTGCCGTTCCTGATGCCGTAATTAACAATGCCGGGATCGTTCGTTTCGGTGAACTACTCGAGCACAGTGTCGAGGACTTTCGCAAGGTCATCGATGTCAATCTCGTTGGAACATTTATTATGTGTTGTGCGGTTGGTCGCCTGATGGCACAACGCGGTAGCGGCGCGATCGTCAACGTGACCTCGTTGAATGCTTTCGCCCCGAGTCCAGATGCAGGTGCATACCCGGCTAGTAAGGCAGCTGTGGCCAAGTTAACCGAACAATTCGCGCTGACGCTTGGCCCTATGGGTGTGCGAGTCAATGCTGTGGCGCCGGGTTTTATCGATGCCGGTATGTCTTCCCCGATCTACCAGGACCCTGAAACTCGAGCGCTTCGCGCCGCAAGCGTTCCCGCCGGTCGAATTGGCAAGGCCGAGGATATCGCCGGCACTGTTGCGTTCCTGATTTCAGAGCAGGCCGACTATATTCACGGCCAACATATTCTAGTCGATGGCGGCGTGGCCTCCAGCCTGAAAAAGCATTTGCCGCGAAAGGCGCCCACAGACTCGGAAAAGTAATCGATGCGAAATCTGATCCTGACCGGTGGAATACGCCATGACTTTGACCGTAACACAGACACGGTTATCGACTTGCTTGGCGAAATCGGCATAGCCTCCGAATACACAAATGACATAAATGCCGGAATCGAACGCCTGACATCAGAGGCGTTTGACATGGTCACTGTCATGGCGCTTCGTTGGCGTATGGAGGGAAATCAAAAGTATGAAGCACTTCGCGATGAGTATGGATACAGCATGCCCGTCGAATGCCGAGCAGCCCTGGTTAACTATGTTCATCAGGGTGGCGGCTTGTTTGGCTTGCATACTGCCTGCATTTGTTTTGATGACTGGGCGGAATGGCGTGACCTGCTCGGCGGTAGTTGGGTCTGGGGCCAATCTTTTCATCCACCACTCGGACCAGTATCGGTTTCACCCACCGGGCAATCACATGCCCTGACTGCAGGTATATCTGATTTCAATATTGTGGACGAAGTTTACGTTGGACTGGATCTTGCTCCAGACACAATACCGTTACTTTCAGCATGTGCCGATGATGGAACCGTAGGGCCTGTGCTCTGGGCCCATCAGCTTGACGAGGGTCGCGTGGTATTCGATGCACTCGGGCACGATCCTAATTCGCTGCAACATGATATTCATAGCCGCCTTATCCAGCGCAGTGCTGCCTGGGCATGCGGGTTTTCCGACGAGAGAGTAGTAGCTATATAAATAGATCTGCGAACTTAAGCAATAATTTCGGTTGCTTCTTTTGATCTAACGAAATGGGGTCAATCAAGAATAATCATGACTGTTAAAGACTGACCCTAATAACTGATTTTAATCAATCTGCCGCAAGCAACAAAATAGGGCAGTTCAAAGCCTACAACGTATTGACAAGTGAAGCGATATTGCCCGAACAGGTAAGCACTCTGCCATTAATTGAATTTCTTGATAACATCATGGTAAACAATATTTAATATAGAGAAAACTCGGTCAGTCATTGTCAGGCAATATCTAAACTGGATTGTTTATAAGGGTGCTCGCATATAAGAGGATTAATCGTTTCCCCACATATCTTTCATTGCGGTTCTTAAGTCTGGGTAGGTGGTCAGGTTTTTTTGGATCTTTTGCTTCATCAAAGGTGGTGATGGTTTCGGCATTCGGAATTTTCGCCTCGAAGGGAAGTCCTTTCTGCATAACAAGTTAGCGGAAGGTCATCCGAATTAAATCAGTCGTTGTTAAGCCGATTTCCTCAAGGATTTGCTCATCTTGGGCTTTTAGATCTTCATCAATTCGGGCTTGTATTCGAGTATTCATCTGTTCATAGTGCTCCAGATGGAGTACATATCAACTGAAATCCACAAAATCGTTTTTTCCATTAGGTGGGGATACTTTCCCTAATGGAGCTTCCGCAGAGACAATCTAAAGATTAACAAACGAAAGTCCCAAATGCCTAAAATTCAAATTGGTACATAAATTCTGAACTTGTCAATCAGCCAACTTGTCATTTCCGATGGAGGTGTACCATTGATCCATGTGTAGTTAGCTGAATTTCGAATGAGTCTCCGGCAAGGGTCTTCCTTTCCAGGCTCAATCGGAATCAATGTCGCTTTCTGAGAGTTCACTCCTTAGCTCAGATCCGGCTACTTCTGTATCTAATTCTTGAATGACTGGACGCCTTCGTCTTCTGGTTTTCTGCGGTATCATATCGCGCATCGACTCTAATTTCCCAAAGCACAATAGTTTGTCATCAGACACTAATACCCGATCACTTCGAGGATTCGGTATAACCTTATTGCCTCTGTATAGTGTCAGTACGTTGATATCTTCCTTGGTCGACATAGCCTCTTTGATCATCATGCCTTCATACTTCGATCCTTCCGGAATATAGATTTCGCTTACGCCATATCCTTTGCTTACTGTCAGACGCTGGCGTATATCAATTTCTGGAAAATCTACCTGGGCAGAGATGTAGTCAATTATTGCCCCGGCAACATCTAACTCTGTGCAGTTTTCAATTCCTTCTAGTCCGGGCGACGAATTTACTTCCATAACTTGCGGGCCCTTGGCTCCCTCCAACATATCTACACCGGCAACTCTTAAGCCCAGAATTTGGGTAGCTCGTACCGCAGTCTCTTTGTATATATCATCCAGCTCAACTGCTTCGGCAACGCCACCTCTGTGCACGTTACTTCTAAATTCCTGTCCCTGAGCAACCCGCCGCATAGCGGCGACAACTCTGTCTCCAACTACAAATGCTCGAACGTCTTTACCTTTACTTTCCGCAACGAATTTCTGAATGAGAATGTTTTGTTTTTGACTTTGCAATAACTCAATAATTGATGCTGCTGAACTAACAGTATCAGCCAGGAGCACACCTATTCCCTGGGTTCCCTGGATTAACTTAATTACCACCGGTGCTCCTCCGACTCGTTCGATCGCTGGTAGAACGTCTTTTTTGTCGTTTACAAAGGTGGTTCGTGGGATGCCTATGTGATGTCGGCTAAGAATCTGTAAACTGCGCAGCTTATCTCGAGAATTGATGATGCCGTGAGCTGTGTTTGCACAAAACACATCCATCTCCTGAAATTGCCTTACAACGGCTGTTCCGTAGTAGGTTACAGAAGCACCTATACGGGGCAACACCGCGTCATATGTGCTCAAGATTTTCTGTCTGTAGTAAAGGTCTGGAATTCCTTGCTGCAGATCGATTGCAAATTTTAGATGATCTAAAACTTTTACATTGTGCCCACGCTGTAGCGCCGCTTCTTTAAGACGCTGTGTACTATAGGAACGTAAGCCTCGGGATAGAATTGCTAATTTCAATGCAGACTCCTAATTGTATTTCGGTTTTAGTATATTCTAAGTCGTTACTTTTTTCGCCGATAGCCAAAATGTATTGAGTTGAATAATCCTCAATATTGATACCTCGACACAAAATGATATGAAGCTTAATTGCTTTCAGTTATTTGTTTTGTTGAGCTGCTACCTTAGTAACTAAATATCAGACTAAACATAACTTTTTGTAAGGCATATACCATGCAAGTCCCAGAAGAAAACAAAGACCACGAGACAGCCATCTTATTAGCTGAGGCGATCGAAAATTGCGACGGTAGTGTAATTTCCGACTTACTGGATCAATTACCACGTTCAGAAGCATTGCGCGAAGTGCTGAACTTGAGTGTCGCCCAAAGAGATGCTGCATTTAATTTGATGCCGGTCCAGTTGGCAGCTGAACTAGTTGAGGAATCGCCTCGTGAAATGGCGGCTGTGCTGGTCGAGCATATGACTGCCGAGCGGTGTGTTGATGTCATTGATGAGCTTCAATCTAACATCCAAGCTGACGTGATCGGTGATATGGATCAAGCCCAGGCTGAAATTATTCTGACAGAAATGCCAGCGACGGAGGCCGCAGATGTAAGGAGGCTTATCGAGTACGAGGACAACACAGCGGGCGGCCTGATGAGTGCGGATGCGTTCACCTTTCATAGGGATTCTACAGTAGGTATGGTGCTTTCTCGCCTGGCTTCAGAAGATGAGAACTTCGAACGGTATCGAGGACAACATCCCTACATTCTTGATAAAGATGGTTGTCCAGTAGGTGTTGTTTCACTGCGCAGTATGTTAACTGCTAGTAAATCACAAAAGTTAAGCAGCATAATGACGCAACCATTGACCGTAACTACCGATGCGTCATTGGATGTAGTCGAAGATATATTTGATAAGCACCCATTTCTGGGATTGCCCGTTGTTGAGTTAGACGGCCAATTGGCAGGGGTACTGTCCCGCACTGCCGTTGCAGAAGCGTTAGCAGATCGAGTGAATAGTGAGAGTATGCATCGTCAAGGCGTTTTCGGAGATGAGTTACGCTCCATGCCAGTGAGTATTCGTTCCAGGCGCCGTCTAATGTGGCTCTCGGCCAATATTGGACTTAACATCATAGCTGCAAGCGTCATCGCAGCCTATGAAGATATACTCACTGCGGTAATTGCCATCGCCATCTTTCTGCCAATGGTTTCTGACATGTCTGGTTGTTCGGGAAATCAGGCGGTAGGCGTCACAATGAGAGAATTGTCATTGGGATTAGTTCGCCCCATAGACGCATTCAGAGTGTGGAGTAAGGAGGTATCGGTGGGTTTGATCAATGGCATTGTGTTGGGTTTGCTAATAGGAATTGTAACCTGGCTGTGGAAGGGCAATCCGTGGCTAGGCGTTGTCATTGGCTTAGCTTTGGCAATCAATACGCTAGTTGCGGTTTCCATTGGAGGTGTCGTTCCTCTTCTCTTAAAACGAGTCGGGCAAGACCCAGCAGTTGCTAGCGGACCACTTTTAACTACTATTACAGATATGGCGGGTTTCTTTCTGGTGTTGAGTCTTGCGACTATTTTTATGCCATTACTGGTCCAATAAGCTGAATGAAAGCTGGCAAAAATATTCACAAGCCTGGTCCGGTTAATTAGCTGATCGACTGGCGAGAAATAAATTTATTTGCGAATTTGAACTAACTGCATGCCCATGGCGATCTTTGTTGCATAAATCAAACTGTCTCTGTATTTGAGTATAGAATAAGGTTGTTTACAACAAATATAGAAGGGAAGATTCATTACTGTGAAATCCGTTGCAATCTTTATGATGTTAATTGTTTGCGCGACGGTTTCATCGACTAGCTTTAGCCAGCAATCTGATAGGTGGGTGGATTTTGAAAGTCAACTGGCCGACTGGCGTTCGGAACTCTTGATATGGCAGGTTTTTCCGCCTCATCAAGAGCGGCTTACAAGACGTCAAATCGAGATCACAAGCGAACTGAATGCGATAAAAACCTGTCAGACCGATGCGATGGGTTCCATGGTTGCAGTAGAGAAGAAACTAAAAGCACTTGGAGAATCTGCTGAGGAAACTGGGATTGTCAGTCAACTCAAATCAGCTCTGTTGGAAACCAGGAAAACAGTCGAGGGGCAATTAGCTCTTTGTCGGTTGCTAGAACTCAATGTGGAAGAGATTATTGAAAATCTCAAAGAACTTAGATCAGCAGCGACTAAACGGGCATTAACCCATAGGGATAAGCCGGTCTGGGAGCATCTAGACACGTTTGGTAAACAGCTCATTGATGTACCTGCTAGATGGATACAGTGGACAAAAAGCCTTCCTGCCATCATCTCAGGTTTTATTTTCTTCTTTTTCGTATATCCACTAATATATTTTGTGACTCGTCAGGTACAAACCTGGAGTGATGCAGCGAATCGATCGCCGAAAATTAAGCTGTTAGTAGATAGATACTTGCGAACATTAGTTCCCTGTGCGGCGCTACTTGGGTTGTCCATTATAGTGCTGATCTCTGATATCACGTCGTTAGGAATAGTCATTTCCGCGCTAGCTGCTATTTTGCTGGTTGGGCCAATTATCCGCTCGTTGGTTGATTTGTGGACGACAGATTCAAAAGTATCCAGTGGAGTAACTTATTTTCTGGGTCTGGCCCTGGTCGTACTTGTGCTAGATAGGCAGCTGGATACAGCGATACTTACTAGCACAAGTTGGGTAGTGTTGAGAAGTGTTGCCTATCTGTCTTTGGGTACCGTCAGCGTGCTTACATGCTTGGTATCCCTTAAGCTGTTTCAAGGCAGGTCTGCAGGTGTGTCGATGATCATGCTTTCTCTGGCGTTAGTATTCGGCCCAATTCTGTATGCAGTGGGCTTTTTTGATATGGGGGAACTGCTGCTCTATGGCGTGCATGGCACCGTCGCAACAATAATTGTTGGTGCTTTGCTCTTCCGTCCAATGCAACTATTATTTGTGGCACTAAATAAGGAGGACGACGCTAGCGCCGATGGTTTACGTCTGCAACTTGGGTTTAATCGAGGTGAAAAAGTTGCAGGATTACAAACGGCTTACTTGATCTTTATCGCTGTAGGCTTAATCGGAATGATAATTCTGATGTTAACGGCCTGGAGAATAGCACCCTCAGAGTTAACTGGAATACTTTCTGTTGTTGGCGAAGGGTTTTCCGTCGGTACCCTGATAATTGTCCCAATAAATGTGGCATTGTCTATTGTTGGCTTTATTCTGGTGCTGATCATCATGCGCTGGATAAGAAAAGAAGTCGCCGATCGTTGGCTCTCGCAAACTAAACTGGATGTTGGCGCACAGCATGCGATTCTATCGATTACAGGATACATATTGATAGCAATTGCTTTTATTGTTGCGCTTTCAGTTGCAGGCATAGAGCTGCAGAATTTTGCTATTTTAGCCGGTGCATTATCGGTTGGTATTGGTTTCGGCTTACAGAACATCGTTAATAATTTCGTTTCCGGGCTAATTCTTTTATTCGAACGACCGATTCGGCCAGGTGACTGGGTAGTCGTTGGTTCTACAGAAGGCTATGTGAAGAAAATTAGCATTCGTTCAACGTTAATTCAAACCTTCGATCGAGCTGACGTGTTGGTGCCGAATTCAGAATTGTTGTCCAACCATGTTAAAAACTGGACGCTGCAGGATAAATTTGGTCGGATTATTGTTCCTGTAGGAGTGGCCTATGGCAGTGATACGCAACTCATTAAAAACACTTTGATCGAGATTGCGAAAGATCACACAATGGTAATGGCAAACGACTTCAGAGTTCCTCCTCCTATAGTCATGTTTATGGGCTTTGGGGCCAGTTCACTGGATTTCGAATTACGCTGTTTCATTCGTCAGGCAGATTATATGTTGTCCGTTAAAAGTGATTTGCTGTTTTCTATTGACAATCGCTTTCGCGAGCTGGACATTGAGATACCTTTCCCACAGAGAGTGCTGCACATTCAGAAGGAAAAAGATATTCGCGGCGAAATTGGCTCAACCTAAAGACTGCCAGTAATGCTATGTAGGTAAATTCACAGATAATCCTTGAAAGATCAGTTGTGCATACTTTCGCGATGCAACTGATTTTTCTAGTTTGAAGGAGCAGGCTCAATTTGGCTCTTGCTGGCAAGCTGTCTTTATTACGAATTGCTGGTAGTTGTGAGTCCCATAAAAACTGCCACCGATAGTATTGTCATTACTCAAACTCAGGAAATCACTTGAGTGGTTAATCTCCTGATAGATCTTCTGCCCGCTAGGCGTTTGATCAGGATCGTGTTGGCTGAAATAAATGCACCAACAAAGCCATCATTAAAGTTCCACCGCCGATAAATGTGCTGGTAGCAGGAATTTCGCCTACACCGACCCAGACCCAGATCGGTGCCAGAATGGGTTCGCCCAGAGCAAACAAAGTAAGTTCCACAGCTGGCACTACTGACGAGGCTATGGCAAACAGAATACTGCCAAGCCCTAGTTGCACAATACCCAAAAAAATACACCACAAGGCATCGTTAAGCGAAATCACAAGACCCGCGCCAAACAGGGTAGCAACCAGACCCGCTGCAGTGGCGGAGAATATCCCTGCGTAGAATACTGCGGAGGTCATATCCATATGTTTGCCGGTTCTGAGCACAACTGCATAGGCACCAAATCCTAGCATACCGACTAATGCAATCAAGTCTCCGTATACTCCTCCCTCGAGAGGGTTACCACCTACCATGATGGCAATCCCGACAATGGCTATACCTATAGCAAGCCAGGTCAGGCCGCTTACGTGCTCCTGCAGAAACCATGAACCCGCAATGGCAGCAACAATGGGTCCTGCCGCCATCATTAAAGTAGCGTTGGCCACGGTGGTGTGTTCTATGGCAACAATGTTACAGAACATGGCTAGACCGACGCATAGCCCACCCAGAATCGGCTTCAGGCCCCAAACCAAAAAATAGCGAAACAAACCCAGGCGATAGCGAAAAAATAAATAGCCAAAAACAAACAATGCAAGAGAGCCGCTTCGATAAACATTAACCTGCCAGGAGTCGGCATTTTCAAGTAATCGCACCACAATACCGGTCACGCTCCAGAATATTGGCGCACAAAGCGCAAGCAGACGACCTCTAAATAGTGGATTCATGAATGGACTCTGAAATGGTTAAAAATGATTCTGATACTCGGGCGGCATTATTTTGGTTTTCGGTCTGAATTGCCATGGCGATGGCGCGGTCTGGCAATTAACGGGTTTTAAAGCGCACTATTCACCAGAGTTTCGTCCGCCGAGCTAGTTGTTGAGTGTTTTTCCAGCAACAATTTATATTTTAGAACCCTGATCGACTCCCCAAATTAAGAATACCTAACAACGACGAGTAGATAAAGTATCAGCTGCTTACTAGATTCAAAATATTGTGTCTAAGGTACGATTTGTCTGCCCTGATAGTCGTACAATAGCAGGTGCTAACTATACGAATCCTGGATCACTAGGAATGCTTGTTTATTTCACGTCACACCAATGTTATTTACCGAAAACCGAAGTCAGTTTTTCAGACCCTTAACCGGTAAATACCGGCAGCAGGTTGTCGAGTGCCTGCAGGCTTTCTATGCGTTGTTATACAGTCGTATGGCCAACTACAGCCAGCAACACGACCGCGAGCAGGTATTGCAGGTATTTCAGGAGGCGATTACCAGAGCCCCAGTACTAGATGATGACGAAGACAATTATCAGCCCCCCGTAAAGAATGATCGAGAACAGGCCAACTGGGTGCTCAATCAACTATTAGAATATGGCTGGATTGATATATTACGCGATGATGCCAGCATGCGTAGCGTGTATGCCTTTTCAAAATTCGGACGCCTGTTTACCCAGCCCATGGTTGAAACTCAGGAAGGTCATTATAGAACCCGACACAGAAATACCCGCAATACCCGTAATGCTTTGGCATCCTTTGTTGAGAAAGGCGATGCTTATGATCTACTGGATGCCTATGAATTTTCGGAGCGAATAATCAGTGACTTCAGCGATGTAATTGCTGAGTTAGATGAAAAGAAGAGACAACTGGTGCAGGAGATCGAAGCGCAACAACTGGTGCAACGCGCATCGGATGAGTTTTTTGACTTTATGGAGAAACGATTCATACCAGACCTGGCAGTTCGCCTTTCAGCGGATAGCGTAGAGAAATATCGCGATGACATCCAGCAGTTGCTTGACCGTATTCGACGCAAGAAGACTGAGTTTAAAGCCAATGCTGAACGGGATTTGCGCAAGCTCGCGCCGGAATTAATCGATGCACTCGGGGCTTCGGTGCTGATGAAAATTCTCGACGGCATTGAATATCGTATGCAAAGTGCTAGCGGTGTTATGTTGCCAGCATTGCGTTCTGCATTGGCCGGTTTTACTCGTCGCGCCGATATCATTATTCGCCAGTTGAGTTACACCGGCAGCCATCAGAATCGCTTGTTGGGGATTTGCGCGGACCTTAAGAAACTGAATCTGGCGCAGCAAGAACTCAAGCTCAAAGCTGCTGGTGACGCTATGGCTGTGGTGAACTTTCGCCTGGCAGATACGGACAGTTTGCGTCTGTTACAGGGAAGGCAGGCTATTAAGGTAAACGACCGAGTCGAGACAAACACCGTTATAGATAAGGCCTCGCGCCGGGAATTTTTTATCAATCAGGCCCTGGAAACCGCATTCGCAGTTAATAATCAGGAAATGCGTGATTACATTGTCGAAGCGCTAGGCAAGGGGCATCGAGTACACTCACAGAATTTGCCGGTTAGAAACGCCAGAGAGTTGTTGCGTCAGGCCCATGCCATTGAAATTGCCGCTCGTGACTCTGCTTCCAGTGAATTTATTTTTCGGGTAGAACCAACCGGGCAACGCAGTGTTACAGAATATTTTGCAGAATTAGACGAATTTACGATCGAGTTGGTAGAACGAAATTGAATTTATTGAATGACTTTATTGAACAACAACTCGAAGACCAGGGTGGCACAGTTGAAGAGTTTCGTGAGCTGGTAGTGCGCCTGGTTAACTATGGAATATTATCCCGCGATGAAAGTCTGGTTGAGCAACAGCTTTATGATCGCTATGTGCGCACCGATGTACTGGTAAAAGAATACCTCGAATTACTGGGTCTGCGCATCTTCCATGACACACGTTTTCACTATTTGCGAGTTTATCCGCCGGCCAGTCGAGTGCCCGGGATGGAAGATGCCGAAGAGCAGTCTTTCAGTGGTAGCTTTAGAAAACGGCTGAGCCAACATGAGGTGGCTTTACTATTGGTTCTGCGCATGCAATATGATAAAGCGCTCAGGGAAGGAAATATCGATGAAGCGGGCTGTGCTGCAGAATCTCTGGAATCTTTGAGCATAGCCATGTTGAACCTGCTCGGTCGTTCATTACCAGACAAGATAACGGATCGTCGGCGTTTGTTTTTACGGCTGAGACAACTTCGAATTATTGTCTATAAAGCGGAGGAGAATTTTGAAAGTAGTGAAATCTGGATCAAGATTCATCCCATGATTGTAGATTTTGTGTCAGACGAGTCAATGCAACGACTCGAAGATAATCCGACAGAAATCGAGCTGGATAATAATAAAGAAGATAGCCAAAGCGGAGATGTAGATGTTTCTTAAGCGTTTCCTGTTTGTTAACTGGGGCAATATTCCAAATTTGGAATTCGATTTTGGTCCGGTAAACCTGTTGTCCGGTGGCAATGGCTCTGGTAAGACCACAGCAGCCGATGCGCTACAGACCATAATGACAGCGGCTCATGAAAACCTGTTTCAATACAATCCAGGCCAAGACGAAACCACTCAGCGTGGTCGGGGTGGCAAACGGGTACGCACCCTGGCCTCTTATGCTCTCGGTTGTGATGATGGTAGCTATGCACGAACCGAACCCTGTGATGCCTATCTGGCGGCTATCTTTCATCCGACCAGTGGGGAAAATGCCGAGCCCTTTAGTGTTTTAATCGGCATACGAGCGTGGCTAGATCAATCTGGTGGCCAGTTAGTGGCGCGGCAGGAAGACCTGCAATTTTTTCTGTTACCTGGGCAACAGTTGGAGTTAACAGAACTGGTTCAGGGAACGGGAGATCAGCGGCAGGTAAAACATCTGGATCAAATGCACAACTCCCTGATTCAGCAGTATGGGAAACGTGATGTTGAGAAGTACGAGACCAAAAAGGCCTATTTAAGACGCCTGTTTGGTGCCCTTAAAGGCCGTCGCGATGCCGTAACCGAACACGAGGCTATTGCCGCGGCACGAGCTTTCTCGCGTTTCATGGCCTATAAACCTGTGCAGAGCATTAACGAATTCGTCCGGGATGAGATTCTCGAACGTAAGGATCTCGGCGAAGCGGTACGTTCGGTTTCCAGCCAGCTAAAGACCATTCATGGCATGGAGCGGGAAGCGACCCAACTACAGGAATCTATCAATGTTCTGGACAAGGCACGCATTCAGAGCCAGATTTATATCGATGAATGGATTGAGCTGAATGTCCTGGACTATTTAATTTATCAGCATGAATTTCTTATTCGCCAGGATGAATTCTTAAGTGCTCGAAAGACTCGAAAAAAACTATTGAGGAGCATCAGCGAAACCGATGGCGAAATCATTCGTTCACGACAGTTGCGCGATAACATTCATAGTCAGCTGGTTACGCTGGAGGCTCAACGGCTCGGCATTTTGGCACTGCAACAAAAGGATGAACTTGAAGCAACTCTTGGCAAAGCTGACCGAGAATTAGTTGATCAGTCCCGTAATCTGCTGATTCAGGATCAACAACTACAGAAGAACCTGACTCTCAGTCGCCAGATTATCAATATGATCGTTGATCCGGAACTGGTCGATCAGTTCCCCGAGCTTGGAACCCTGGAAACTAATTCATTACTAAAGGAGTTGCTGGATAATGCCAGGGCCAACCATATTGAGTTACATGATCTTCTACAGCGAGATGTTACCGGCGACCTTGGTGCGCTGGAGCAGGATCTCGACAAAGCCAGGGTGGCACAGACCCAGCACAATAACTGGGTAGCTCACTGGCATGATGAAAGCTTAATGCCGGGTGGCAGTCTGGCTCGACGTCTGGGCAAGCTCGAACACGAACAGGAAAGCCGTTATGAACGGTTAAGCCAGCAACGCCAGACTAAGAACCATGAGATCGAGCGACTGGAAGGCAAACGGGTTAGCTATCCGGCTTATGTGGAACGCGCTTTAAACGCCATTCGCCATCAGTGTCCTGCGGCAGATCCGCGGGTGCTATGTGATCACGTTGATGTGAAAGATGAGCGCTGGCAATCCGCCATCGAAGGTTATCTTGGTGGCGCACGATTTTCTATTCTTGTTGAGCATGTTCACGAGGCACAAGCGATCAGTATCGTTCGAGCCTTAAGTGGACGTGACAATCGGGCACGTATTATTCAGGGCCATAAGGCCAGCCGTGATGCGGCGCGATTGAAGCTGGACACTGACTCCATCATCCATACATTGGAGTTTTCCCATAGTGTTGCCAGAGATTATGTCATGGCAAGTTATGGCAGTGTGGCCCGTGTTGATTGCGCCGAAACTCTGCGAAATACCCGCCGTGGCATCACCATGGAAGGGCTTGGTTCGGGCAACTATAGTATGTGGCGTTGTGATATTCCGGACTCGGAACTGGTGTTTGGTGCGGCTGCAAGACAGCGCGCTCTAAAAGCCAAGTTACAGGAGCTTGATCGAATCGAAATCGATTGGGCGAGGGCCAATGACAGCATGCAGCTGATTGCCGGCTTACGTAAAAATGTCGAAGGCCTGGGGGCGCTTGAATTTGCCGAGGTATTTAACGCCATGTTAATGACTCATCGTGAGATCTCCCGACTCAATGCCCTGATTAAGGGACTGGATTTAAGTGAGCATCAGGCGCTGGAAAGTGAGCTTGGAAAGCTCAAACAGGAAGAGGCCGAGCTGGAAGAAAAATTCCAAAAACTTAATCGCGATGTCGGCGATTTCAATCGTCAGTTAGATGATATCGAAAAACTCTGTAATCAACTGAGCAAGCAACAGGAAAATACTCTCAAAGATGTCGAGAGAGCTGAGGAAGCGCTACAGACGATCAGCGCTGCCTGGCCAGACTTTGACCCAGATCAACGCCTGGAAAGTGCAGACTCAGAAGCTCGAGACCTGACCCCAGAATTGGCAGAAAGCCAGCGCGAGCAATTGCTCAAGCAGCTCAATACACGGGAACGTGACATGAGCGAAGCAGTATCGCAGCATAATCAGCGTTGCCGGCCTGGGGATGCCATCGTGTATACCGGTTTTGAAGGTAGCTACGATGCCAGGCTTTTCGCAACAATCTGTAGCTTGCAGGGCGAAATCGATCGAGTATTTAATATTCTAAAGAATAATATCCTGTTGGATAAGCAACAGCAGCTTGAACAACTAAAACTCAGTTTCAACAATGCTTTCGTCTCCCACCTGTGCCATGCCATTCATCAGGCTATTCAGGATGGCGATCGACAGATTAAGCACCTTAACCGTGAATTGACTCAGCACCACTTTGGTTCTGATCTTGAGACTTTCCGCTTTGATAGCAGCTGGATTCCAGAATTTCAGGATTATGCGAAGTTCTTCAAGGAGGTAGTCACCAATCCTGTATTGGGAGAGCAAAGCACTTTGTTTGAGGCGCAGTTCAGCGAGCGGATGTGTCGGGTGCGTGATGGGTTAATGGCTTTGCTGCTTAATGAAGATGAGCAGCGAGCTTTTCAGGAACTGGCGCGACTGGCAGATTATCGAAATTATAAAAAGTACGAAATTTATAAAGAAGTAAAAGATAAACCGGCCATTGCGCTGAGTGAATATGGCACAGGCAGTGGTGGTCAGCTTGAAACTCCAGCCTACATTATCCGTTCCGCAGCGATTACTTCGGCCTTCCGGTTTTCCGAAGGCAGCACGCACTTACGTATGGTGTTGGTGGATGAGGCGTTTTCGAAAATGGACGAAACTCGCTCCCGAGAAGTTATTAATTACCTGACCGAATCACTTGGTTTACAACTGATTTTTATCATGCCCACCAGCAAATGTGGTCCTTACATGGATCTGATTAGTAACGAGTTCGTGTTTGCCAAATGCCCCAGTGTTGAACCTAGAGGCCAATTGCAAACTCGTGTTCTGGTGGATCGTAAAGTCTGTAATCAGGGGAAAATTCAGGACCTGTGGGCTAACCATCGGCGTACGGTCCATCAGCAGGCAGAACTGGATTTTATGGCTGAATTCATGGAGTCATGAGGCCGCCCTGGTTAAGTGATGAGCCGGAAATTGTGGCTCTTTTATCTGGCTTGCTTGATCTTCTGGATAAGATTCCAGCTGATCAAAGAAGTCGGCCCGTAGCCATTACATTAACCAACAAACGTTTTCCGGTTTTATTTCGTTTAGACAATCAGGCTGATCGGAGTTGGCAGTTAATCAGGTCACTTGAATCCGAACATGCCGTAATCACATTACGACTGAACCACAAGAGACCACCTTTCGCTGCGGAGTTTGAAAAGGTGAGAGTAAGCATTGTTGATCGCTCAGAATCGGTCGTGCGTCAGTGGCTTGGTCGAGAGTGTCAACAGAATTACAGCGACTGTTGGCGACAAGCAGTACAAGCCAATCTGTTTTCTGGCAATACAGAATATTTGTATGAACATCCCATACCTATAGCTGGTATGCAGGCCGACCAGGTCATTGCTGCCTTGAACCGAATACCCGAGCTAGCAAGTTGTCGTAAGATTGTGAGTGTGCGTCAATTGAGCGCGTTGTGTTTTACAGGCCGTTCTAAAGTACTCGATAATCGCATTGAGTATCTGTGTGCCTGTTTTCCGGATATAGACTTTCCACAACGTAAGCTGGTGGTTAATGTCTGCTTGCCAGCTACGCTAAAAGATATCTTATTCATCGAAAATCAAGACAACTACACTGCTGCGACACTTAGTGGAGGTTCAGAGTTTAGTGATACGGCATTGGTATACGCCGCTGGCTTTCGCGGTGCAGCCCAGCGTATACGCCACTCAGATTCTGTTAGTTTCCATTTCCATCAGCGCTCAGCCAGACAGGCTGAAGAGCAGTTCAGCAACTGGTGGTTTGAAAATACACCACAACTTCAGAGCCGATTTTTTGGCGATCTTGATTTTAGCGGTATGGCAATTTTACAAGGCTTGCGCCAACGGTTTAAGCAAATCGAAGCCTGGCAACCTGGTTATAAAAGATTACTGGGGCATCTTCAGTCCGGCCTGGGCCACCGACCAGAAGATGCCAGTAAAACAGGCCAAAATGATCCCGGAGATACGGGCTGTGCCTATGCAGATGGGATACTGCTGCCGATGTTGAGAAGTCAGGGACGGTTCATAGATCAGGAAATCGACATTGGTAACTAGTTCGCCGGTTTGTAGTCAATCAGAAAGCATAGCGGGGTCCTGGCAGCCCTCAAAACTAAAATAGTGTTGGCAGTACAGACTAATTTGCTTCAGAATTATCCTGAATATTTGTGCTAAGCCCGAATAAATAATTAAGGTCTATCTACCGTCATTGGAAAGCAAATGAGTAACGACATTATTATCGAAGCCTGGAATACAGTTTTGTTTCAGAAGTATCTGCGATTCAAGCATATTTTTATGGATGGGCTCGTAGCACATAGTAATCATGTACTGGGTCAGGAAACATTCAAGCCAGGTTCAAAAGTGTTGGATGTCGGCTGTGGATTTGGTGACAGTACCATTGATATAGCCAGAGCTATTGGTAGCGATGGAGAGGCCGTTGGTGTTGATTGTGCTGAAAACTTTGTCGCTGCGGCCAAGCAAGATGCGCAGGTAGCCAAAGCTGACAATTGCAGGTTTTTTGTCGCTGATGTCTCTGTCGATGATTTGAATGGACCCTATGATGCGGCCTTTTCACGCTTTGGCACGATGTTCTTTAATCTTCCCGGCCTGGCAATGCGGAATATTCGAACGTCTTTAAAACCAGGAGGCACTTTTACGCAGGTAGTCTGGCGCAAACGAGAAGATAATCCCTGGCTGCATGATGCGGAGTTGTGTGCAAAAGAACTTGTGCCTGTGGTCTCTCACGATGATACCGATGCAGTTCATTGCGGTCCTGGTCCATTCTCTATGGCGGGTCCAGATATGGTTAGCGAAATGTTGAAAGTCACCGGTTGGCAGCACATCAGCTTCGAACGATTTGATACCGAGGTTTCTATTGGCGACGATATAAACGAGGCAGTTGAGTTTGCATTGGCCTATGGACCTGCGGGTGAAATAATTCGATTGGCCGAAGACGAGGGTGAACGCAAGATGCCGGAAGTCAGACAGGCGTTAACGAAAGCGTTCCAAAAGTATATCCGTGAAGATGGCAAAGTCTGGGCGCCATCCAGTGCTTGGATCATTACAGCGCAAAACCCCGACTAAAAATCTGCACCTATTTTCTGCAAGGCTACCGCATTGTCAACTAAGCAACTACCCAACCATGCCTCGGTTGTTATTATAGGTGGGGGTATTCATGGCTGTTCCGTAGCCTATCACCTTGCTAAACAGGGTTGGACAGATGTTGTATTACTTGAACGTAAACAACTTACTTCTGGTACCACCTGGCATGCGGCTGGTTTAGTTGGGCAGCTACAGGGCAGTCATTCAACTACCGCATTCGCTAAATATGGCATTGAGTTGCTGGAAGAGCTGGAGGCTGATACCGGTCAAAACCCTGGCTATAGACGTAGTGGTTCAATATCCATTGCCATTAATGAAGAACGACTAGCGGAATTGAAGCGTAAGGCAGATTTTGCAGCGTTGTTTGATATCGAAGCACATTACCTGAGCTTGCCCGAAATTCAGGAACGTTGGCCGTTGATGAATCCGGATGGTGTGTTAGGTGGAATTTATATGCCCAGCGATGGTTCGGCAAATCCAACAGATTTAACTTCGGCACTTGCCAAAGGTGCTCGGGCCCGGGGTGCAAAACTGTTTGAAAATATTAAGGTAGAACAGGTACTGGAAAGTGCCGGGCGAGCCACCGGTGTGCGTACTGAACTGGGTACTATCACAGCAGATTTTGTAGTCAATTGTGCCGGCATGTGGGCACGGGAATTAGGCCAACAGAATGGTGTAGGCGTGCCTCTGCATGCCTGCGAACACTACTATCTGGTTACCGAGCCCATCGCGGATTTACCCAATGATCTCCCGGTGTTGCGCTCTTACTGCGATGGAACCTACTTTAAGGAAGATGCCGGCAAATTGTTGTTTGGTTTTGCTCATAATCAGGCCAGGCCCTGGGGAGTACAGGGCATTCCGGAATCATTTTGCTTCGACTCTTTGCCATTTGTCGAAGACGATGTCATGGATGTTCTGGAGTTGGCAATGAACAGAGTTCCGCTATTACAGGAGGTCGGCATACGAACTTTCTTTAACGGGCCGGAAAGCTATTCCTACGATGGACGATTTACTCTGGGCGAAGCACCTGATTTAAAAAATTACTTTGTTCTCGGGGGGGTGAATTCCACTGGTATCCAATCGGGTCCCGGCGCGGGACGAGCGCTGGCTGACTGGATAATGAATGGGCACCCGCCAATGGATTTAAGCGAAATGGATCCGACACGTTGTGAGGAATTTCAGGCCCGCGATATCTATTTGCGTGAGCGTAGCCCGGAAACCCTGACCTTAACCTATGCTATGCATTGGCCTAATTATCAGCGCACAACAGCACGAAACTTGCGTCGAACACCGTTTTATCACACCCTCAAGCAACTCGGTGCCTGTTATACCGAAGCACAAGGCTGGGAGCGACCGGGTTGGTTCGCGCCGGAAGGAATTGAACCGAAGTATGAGTACAGCTTCGGCAGACAAAACTGGTTTAACTACGCTCTGGAGGAACAACAAGCGGCGCGCGAGAGGGTCGCGATAATTGATTACTCCATGCTAGGAAAACTAATGGTCGAGGGATCCGGTGCAGAAGTCTTCCTGCAGCGGCTTTGCACCAATAATATGGCTTTGCCGAATGGCCGTCTGGCTTACACATTGATGTTGAATGAACGCGGCGGCGTTGAAAGCGATGTGACGGTCGCCCGTCATGGTGATGAGTCTTTTATGCTGATGAGTTCCATCTCTCACACCCGCCGTGACTCTGTTTATCTGCGAAATCATATTTTGTTGGACGAGGATGTGCGTCTTCGAGATGTTACATCGGCCTTTGGTGTACTCGGTATTATGGGGCCAGATAGTCGAGACCTGTTAGGTGCGGTTAGTGATATTGATGTGTCAAACGAGGCGTTTCCATTTGGTAGCCTGCAGGAATTCTATATTGGTCACGCAAAGGTTATGGCACAACGAATTTCCTATTCGGGTGAATTGGGCTGGGAAGTTTTCATCACAGCAGATTTTGCTGAACATGTTTTCGAAGTTTTATGGCAGGCGGGGCAAAACTATCGGATGCGACCAATCGGCGGCGAAGCACTTAATTCCCTACGCATAGAAAAGGGCTTTCTGCATTGGGGACACGATATGGCTTATACCGAATCGCCGCACCAACTGGGCCTTGAGTATTTATGTAAAACTAATAAGCCGATAGCCTTTATTGGTCGAGACGCTTATCTGCAGCGCAAAGCGGAAAACTCAGGCCCGTTTTTATGTTCAGTCAAGCTGACCGACAATCAGCCACTGTTGCATCATAATGAACCAGTGCTGCGTGATGGCAAAGTCGCAGGATATGTAACTGCAGGTGCCTATGGGCAAACTCTTAACACAGCGGTTGGCTTATGTTTCGTCGATCTGGCGGTAGATGAGACGGATAAGCAGTCATTGCTTAACGGTTCCTATTCGGTTCTGGTAGAAGGCAGACAGATTGCCGCCGAGGTTAGTTTGAAGCCATTCTTCGATCCGCAAAATAAACATATGTTCTCCTAAATGTAAAACCAAGATGTCGACACTCACAAAACTCCAGGTAGAACAATTTGCTAACGATGGTTTTCTTTTCCTTGAAAATGCCATTCCCCAAGATACATTGGACCAGCTCAACCTGGAGTTTGAACAATGGAAAGAGCAGAGTCGCTCGCATTCGAAACCCTATGGTGAGACCTATGACAAGCGCGCCAGATTTGATATTGAACCGGGGCACACTGCTGACAAACCTGCTCTTCGGCGTATCGCCTCACCTATAGAAATTTCTGAGACCTATTTGAATGTGATGCGCAACAACCGGGCCCTGGATGCTGTTGCTGAAATCGTCAATGAGAATCTAAAGTTCAACAATGCAAAGATTAATTCCAAACAGCCCGGCGCCGCTACCCAGGTTAAGTATCATCAGGACTTTCTGTTTGAGCCGCACACTAATAGCGACCTGATAACCGTGTTGTTCTTTCTGGATGATGTAACACCTGAAAATGGTCCACTGGAAATAATACCGGGTTCTCACAAAGGACCACTCTATGAACACTGGCACGATGGCGTGTTCACTGGAACCGTAAGCGATGACGTGATAACTGAAATGCAGTCGCGCGCGCAGCCCTGTTATGGTCCCGCCGGATCGGCCTGTTTAATGCATACCCTGCTATTGCATGGTTCCGCGCCTAATCTGTCCAACACCCCACGCACGCTCTTTATTTGTGAATATTGCGCGGAAGATACCTACCCCTTACAGGAAAATCACATTCCCAGCATTTACATGGGCGAAGTGGTGCGTGGAACACATACCGGTAGAGTGCGCTGTAGTGACTATCAAATGCTATATCCTGAAGTGCCAAAGGGCGCTTCATTCTTTGAACAACAAGCCAAAGCAAAATAAGCCATGTCACATCAAACACCGCCACGTGGGTTTCCCACTGATGAATTCGAAGCCCGGGTGGCTAAAGCACAGATTGCTATGACAGCTTCTGAGATGGACGGCATTGTGCTTTCCATGCCGCAGAACTTTCGTTATTTTTCTGGTTTTAATTCGCAATTTTGGGAAAGCCCAACACGACCTTTTTTCATTGTTGTCCCAAGAGAAGGCGCACCAATCGCGGTGGTGCCTTCAATCGGTGGACCCGCCATGGAAACCACCTGGGTGACAGATATCCGTACCTGGGCGGCACCTTGTCCAGAAGATGACGGTGTTAGTTTGCTGGACAACACGCTCAGTGGTTTACCCTGCCGGTTTGGCAAAATCGGCTGGGAAATGGGTCGGGAATCCATCATTCGCATGCCCATTATCGACTTCGATCGACTGCGCAAACAAATCATTGGCATAGAGTTTGTTGATGCGTCGCCTTTAATTTGGGGGCTACGCATGATCAAATCGGAGCGAGAGATTGATAAGGTACGAGAGGCCTGTCGTGTTGGTAGCGACGCCTTCGACCTGTTCCTTGAGCGCGTAAATTATGGTGATACAGAAGTAGAGATGGCGCGGGACTTTCGTAAGGCCGCTTTTGAGTGCGGCACGGATAATGCGCCCTTTGTTTCAGTCTGTTCCGGACCAGGAGGCTACTCACAAATCATTGTAGGCCCACAGGAAACTCCGCAAACTGACGGGCAGATAATGTTTATCGATACCGGCCTGCAATTTGACGCCTACTTTTGCGATTTCGATCGTAATTTCGCCTTTGGTCACATCAGTGATGCCGCGAAACGCGCCCACGAAGCGGTCTGGAATGCTACTCAGGCTGGCATCGACGCGGCGAGACCGGGTCTTACGTCTGAAGATCTGTGGGCAGCACAGAACAAGGTGTTGGAGGCTGCCGGAGCATCTTCTGGTAATGATGTTGGCAGGTACGGTCATGGACTTGGTTTGCACCTGACTGAACCACCATCGAATATGCCTGGTGATAGAACCTTATTACAACCCGGTATGGTGATGACAATTGAGCCAGGCATGGAATTCTTGCCAGGAAAAATGCTTGTGCATGAAGAAAATCTGGTAATTACCGAAGATGGTTATGAGCTATTGACTCGTCGGGCATCTCGTGAAATGCCAGTGATCACGCCCAAGTAGCGCTTGATATGAATGGCACTTACTTAAGGGTGAAATAACTATAACCTAACAGCATTGTCGCCCCGGGCTTGACCCGGGATCCAGTAATTTAGCTACACTTAGCGATCCTGGCTCGGAGGCCGGGATGGCGATAATTATGGGCTTAAGAAAGTACCATTAGGGCCCGATATGTTCTCCAATCCCGGCAGAAACGCCTCTAATTCCGTTTTCACTAGTGCCAGCAGTTTTTGTGGGATCAGCCGAGTCGCACGAATCACAAATTTGACGCTGGGTTTCTCATCAAATTGCCTGGCTTCGGGCCATTTGCATTGATCAGCAGTCAGCAGACCGCGGTTAATTAACGTAACACCAATGCCAGAAGACACGATGCCCTGGACACCGGCCAGGCTGGGGCTTTGCATAAATCTTCATTTAATTGTCATTTGCTTGAAAAATAAAGGAATGTTACGGTTTTTCTATTCAGAAATTGATTGACTATTAACTTGAGGAGGCAAACTTTATGCGGTCCAGCGACGGTAAAACACGGGATCTGGTTAGCACCATACCCGGTGCAGGTTGGGATTTTTCTTTATCAAGGCATCCCTATCATGAAATTGAACGACCCCTCGGGCCCCACTATTGCGTTTACAACCGACGCTTGATGGCCTGTTGTTTCGACCAACTTTCCACTAAGGAAGGTTACTGGTTGCTGCGCCAGAAGGTCGCTGTGCTGAATACGGGCGAGTATCCATTGCAATTTGACGGACCTGATGCGGAAGCTTTGCTGAACAAATTATTCACCAAAGATATTACAAAACTAAAGCCCGGACGCTGTGGATATGGTCTGGCCTGCTATGAAGACGGCGGTTTACTAGTTGACGGTATCTTGTTGCGCTTGAGTGAGGATCGCTTCTGGTACGCCCAGGCAGATGGTGATTTTTACAGTTGGGCCAGAGCCCACGCCATTGGCATGGATGTCCGTATATCTGATCCGCACGTCTATGTTTCTCAGGTGCAGGGTCCCAATGCCCTTAAAGTCCTGGCAGCCGCCAGTGACAATGGTTTGCCTGAACGCTTTGGTTATTTTGCGCAGACTAAAGTCAGCTTTTGCGGCCAGGAAGTAGTCGTCACCCGCACAGGCTATACTAATGAACTGGGCTGGGAATACTATACAGAAGCACATCATGATGCCGAGGCATTGTGGGCTCATATAGAAAAGGCTGGCGAACCCTACGGTATTGGTCTCTTCGGATTGGATTCCATGCATATTCGCCGAATCGAGGCCGGCATACTTAATGCGGGATCAGATTTCGACCATACAACCACGCCCTACGATGTGGGTTTAGGACAATTTGTTGACCAGGATAAAGCTGACTTTATCGGTAAATCAGCGCTGAGAAAAGCTCCTCGAGAAAACCGACAGAGTGGTCTTCTTTGTAGCGCAGAGCCGCATATTGGCGCGCCGATAAAAATTGATGAAAAAGTTGTGGGACATGTCACTGCCGGCGCTATTTCGCCCTACTTAAAACAGGGTATAGGGATAGCGTTAATGAATGATAGTGGTTTGTCGGCTGGAGCCGAAGTTATGGTGGGCTGTATTGATGGGGATATGCATCACGGCAGATTGGCGGAACTGCCATTGTACGACAAGGCTGCGGAAATTCCCCGAGGTAAGTTGGTCGATATACCAATCAGAGGTTAAAGTGCCGTTACTTACATCATGTATTTTTAGCTGGGTAATTCGAAAATAGCGGTCTTCATCATTATGAAATTCCAGTATGACGAGGAATCATATAAACTACGATTGTAATCAGTATTGGTATGACTGTGCCAGTTTTCAAAAATGCTTGAATATATAAAAAGACGAAATATTTATTTGAATAGTAACAACTGCTTTCAATGGTGGAATACTGCTATTCGGAGCGTTGTTAAATTTTGTTTTTTCCTGGTTAGTTGTGCCAGTTCTCTGCTGTCGGCTGGGGACTTACAACCGGAACTAGTATCAAACTCTACCAGTATCTCATTCCTAGAAGGTAAATCTTTCTCAGGTGAACTTGGCCCAGTAGGCGAGCCAGCTACTTCAACGGATTTGATAAAATTCGATGGAGGAAAATTCGTTTCAAAAGGGTGTGAAAGAAGATGTGGCTATACGGATGGAGAATACTGGCTCCAGAAAATTGATAATCAAGTCAAAGTAAAAGCCGTGACACCTTGTCTTAAGTCTGATGCGACTATTTTGTGGGAAGGTGTTACTGATGGCGATAGTATCGAGGGGGTTTTTACCTGGACGAACAGACGATGGTATTGGACGTTTGAAACAAAATACTGGTTCAAGGGAAGCCTGGTTCAGACCGATAAACAGTCGACAAAGCAAGAGTAAACTCAGCTATAGTTATTAGGCTGGATTGTTAGTCATATAATATTATCGATTGAATATAATACTCAAACTGCTTCTTCTGATCGGTGTTATTGCACTAGGTAATTTCCTCACACAATCGATTGTGAGTGAGCTTGATTACGATATTACACCGGTAAACGAATTTACCGTGCATCGTATAATAATGATCTCAATGATTGCTTACCTGATACTCATGGCAATCCCCTTCGTACCGGGTGCGGAAATTGGATTAGCCGTTATGCTCATTCTCGGACCAAAGATCGTACCTCTTGTTTACCTGTGTACAGTAGCGTCACTTAGCCTAAGCTTTATTTTGGGAAGAATAATTCCAGAACAAATGCTTGTGCGGTTTTTACATGACTTGCGGTTGCAAAAGGCAAGTCAATTTCTGGATAGGTTAAGATATCTGGATTCAGAGCAGCGCCTAAATCTGATTCTATCTAGTACACCCAAAAGACTGACCCCTACGCTACTAAAACATCGATATATTGCTTTGGCCTTTTCGATAAATATACCGGGCAATATAATAATCGGTGGTGGCGGAGGTATTGCATTGATAGCAGGAATAAGTCGGCTTTTTTCAGTACCATTGTTTTTACTTACCATAGTAATAGCAGTATCACCGGTTCCACTTCTGTTGATTATTTTTGGTGAGAGTTTTATAAAAGGTATTCTTTGATTTTATGGCTATCAACAAGAAAACCCTAACTCATATGTTAGACATTTCCTTGACCCTATCTTTCGCGATGCGACGAAAAGTCGCGGGCGCGATATTAAAATGTCTTTTAAAAATTCGTCCAAACGACGCTTCGGATTGATACCCAACGCCCTGTGCAACATCGATCATAGATAAGTTTGAATCAATTAATCGTTGCTTGGCTAATTGCATACGCCATTGGGTGATGTAGGCTAGTGGCGTAGTCGAAAAAAGAACAAATCCGCGCATTGTTGAAAAGCATCGAGACTGGTGATCCGGGACCAGTTGCTGTGGTTAATGAGGCCACATATATTCAGCACAATCCTCAAACACAGGAGGGAAGCAAGGGATTGGTAGCTTTGTTTCAAAGGTTGTCCAGGACCTCACCTCGAGTGAATATAGTGCGCGCCTTCGAAGATGGAGATTTCGTTTTCGCACACACAGAGTATGACTTCTCAAACAGTAATATTGGTTTTGAAGTGTTTCGTTTTGAAGATGGTCAAGCGGTGGAGCACTGGGATAACATCCAGCGTAGGCAAGGACCAAATAAATCTGGACACAGTATGGTAGACGGTCCAACTGAGGCGATTGATCATGAATTGACCGATAATAATCGCATACTAGTGCGATCCTTTGTTGAAACTGTATTTGTCGGTGGGAAGTTCAATCGTTTGGTGGACTATGTCGATGAGAAAACCTACGTCGAGCATAATCCACGACTTGTGGATGATGTTTCGGCACTTAAATCAGCACTAGAGTCATCCGATAACAATCAAAGAAAGATTGACTATCAACAAGTGCATCGGATTTTGGCGGAGGGAAGTTTTGTACTATGCGTCAGTGAAGGTTATTTTGGCGAAGATCACTGCGCTTTCTATGATCTCTTTAGAGTCGAGGAAGGTAAACTAGTCGAGCATTGGGATACTACTGAAAAATTGCACCAAAAAGTCAGTGGAAAAACGATAACGGTAAGTTCTGAATCTGCTTTTTCTAGATATCCCGCATAAGAGTCACTTCCAATGGGTCATAACGTAGGATGGGTTTCATCCATCCTACAGAGATCGCCAATGGAGGGATAATTGAAAGTAAAATTCTTTTTTTGTATACACAAAAAAATAGCTGTTTAGTTGGCTATACGCCGCCCTATAGCTAAAAACTAAGCACAAAAGTAAATATATAATTCGCAGTTATGAGTAATACTTTGAATTTCGGAGCTGTTTCTAGAGCACTCTAGGTGGTTATTCGTTCCCCGAATTTGACATGCGTACGTTGGTAGTATCAAATATTCTCCGTGTTTAGTATGCTACTAACAAGTAATCGTATTCCTTCGATACTGTACGTATTTAGCTTACATTGAGTCCCAATATTGATAAGTTGCGGCGACAATTAAGGAATCCTTTTTGTAAATAATTACTAGTTTAGCCAATAGTATGAACACTAAATTCCGCTGGATTTCAGCATTTGCATTCATTATTTGTTTTTCGACTCCGTCACTCGCCAGAGCTCAGGAAAATAATTTAGAGAGTCTCTCCGCTGCACTGGGTTTTCTCGAGGCGAACCAATACCAGCAAGCAGAAGATGCGCTTTCGGCAATAGACAAGACTGGTTTGGCGGATAGTACGAGGGCAATAATACTGAACTTTCAGGGCATCGTGCAGTTAGGGCTAGCTTCCCCTGTAGATGCGTTAGAGTACTTTAATCGCGCTGAGGCGGCAGGCTATAAGGGTAATTTGCTCAGTTTTAATCTGGGTCGTGCTCATCTTGAAAGTGGCCAGGTAGACGAAGCGATCAAAAAATTTACCACCTATAACCAAAATCAACCGACTCAATCTGCTGGCTATATATACCTCGCAAAATCCTATTTGCAGCTTAATGATGCAGAACAGGCTAAAAGATATCTTCTTGGTGCCATTGCTCAGGACCCCGATAACGATCTCGCATTTTTCTATCTAGCCCAGGTGGCTAATCAACAAGGCGAGTACGAGGATTCAGCTGGTTATCTTGACCAGATGATTTCTAACGACAATCGATCAGATCTTGATCTAAGGGTGATTCGTTCCCTTCCATCTGAATATGCCAGTAACGTAACAAGGGAGCACACTAATCCCGCAACCAAGCCGGTCAGTGGATGGCTAAAGGCTACTTTTGGTTATAACGACAATGTTATCGGTCTTGCAAATGGAGTAGCGAAACCAGCAGATATTGGCAGCGTATCGGATGAATCCATTCTAATAGGGGGCGGAATTAACTGGCGCGCCTACGACCAGGGTGGCCAGCTTGTCCGGCTTGGCTATCAATTTGATTCCGAACGCTTTAGTTCAATGGATCAGTTTGATACAACCCGACATTCTGTGTATGGGACGTATTCAAAATGGCTCAATCAATCCATAGTCGGAAGTGCAACGTTAGGGTTAACGAAGGGTGAGCTAGACGGTGATAATTTTTTAGATACCAACTACATGACATTGGGTCTTAACAAACAATTGGACGACGACCGAGAACTGAATGGCTTCTATACTTTTCGGGATGCCGACTTTGATCGTCCGATCTTAGTAGATGATCTAAACAGGGACGAGGACGGTCATATTTTTGGCATTGGATTAAGCCAGGATTTTGCAGTTTGGAAAACCCTTCTGGGGATGCAATTTAGTACTAGCAATGCATCGGGCAATGATTTTGGATCCCAGGCTATTGGTTTGCAGTTACACGGTAGACGTGCCTTGCCAAGTTTAACGGTGCAGTCCCGCAGATTCCCGCTGGAGTTGTCAGCTTATACGGGACTATCGAACACGGATTACGACAATATTAATTCATTTTCCAGTAGTAAAAGACGTGACGATATGATGCAGCTTGGAGTAGTAGTTGAATCAAAATTAAATGAGAAGTTGAAATTAAACCTGCAATTGGATCGTCTCGAAAATGGATCCAATATTTCGTTTTATGATTACGACCGGACAAGAATTTCGGTCAGCCTGACAGCGGAATTCTGAGGCCGAACCTATGAATATTTTTTTAAACAATCTGACATTAAAACAAATCATTGGTGCGGTAGCACTGGTTTTGTCCGCGTCGAATAGTGCCTGGGCTTGTTTTGATAGCAGTGGTAGTGATGTCTTTTGCGATAGTTCCTCATGCGATCCAGTGAATTCCACGGCGGGTGGCGGGCAATGTATATCGACACCGAGTATGGCTCCAGCACCGAAACCAATTCCTAAACCTACGCCTGTAACTACGTCAGTTGCAACACCTGAACCCGTGACTGTATCAGCTCCGCCTCCAGCTTCAGTCCCGTCAGAATCGCCTGCAACTTCACCTAATTCAGCGCAAGGCAATTATCTACTGACAACTGTTTCCGAGAAATATAGTGACGGTACAGATATTCTGGATCTCGAGTACGAAACATTGCTACCAGGCCTACCCAGTGACCCAAGGTGGTTAGCAATTGTTCTAGGGGCAAGTAATACAGATGGCGAACAGACATCTAGTGCGATCAAATCTTTATTTAATCTGGCTCCACCGTTGATTCTGTCCGCCAATCTAAATACAAACAAAGCCTTTTTAAACGCCGAGCATATAATCCAGATTAACTGGCAAAGAAACGATAAGAACGAAAGTGGAACGATCGCCAATTATCGAATATATTCATTGCAAGGTGATCAGCTGACCCTATTGTCAGAGGTGAGTGGCGATACTTTTTCATTCTTTGATCGGGGCGTTGTAAAAGGCGAAGAATTTACCTATGCAATTACGGCAGTGTCAGGCGATGGTGACGAAAGCACACCCGTTTACCATACAGTCCATGGAGACAATAGTTCACATAAGGCTCCCGTGAAAGCTGCCGAGAAAAAGATGATCGGTGACCTTGAATTTCATTCGATAAAAGAGGAGGTTAAGGGGGAGGTTCCGCTAGTCTAGTGGCTAAATTAAATATATCGAGCTCGTTTTCTTGCGTCGATGCATCACTGCACCGGCTATAGAACACCCCTAAGTGCTCGTTCAAACTAGTCAAACATTTGCAGTCGAATATTCAATCTTGCCACAGCGGATTGCGTAGGATGGGTGAAACCCATCAAAAGAAATTTAACAGGCTATAATAATTTACAGGGAAATCTATATGCAGAGGGACTACGCAGATACTAGTGTGAGGAAAATAAAGTTTTACTTTCTACACTCATGCAAGATGGTAGGTTTCACCCGTCCTATGAATAGAGTAAGCGGTGGGATATTTTAATCACCGTGTAATGTTTTTGCTGCCTCAGACATTGCATCGTCGTTCATCTTATCGCCACTGGCGGCCATCATTGAATCCAGTAACTCTTTGGTTTCGTTGCGGCTATTGATTCGTGGAAAATCGATATCTGGTTCGCCAATCTCAAGAAATTCGCATAGCGGACCCCATCCATCTGCAACCTTATAAATCAGCAGGCGTTCTGGGGCTATGGTGTCTATAATTTCATCGCTTCGATTATTGAAAAAGGACATCATAAAATCCTTATCCTGCATACGGTTGTCCATCGTGTCGAATATAGTTCGTTGAATCATTTCGCCCCAGGGACTGTTCTTTATAAACGATGCAAAGCCCGTTGAGTGAATAGTTTCGTTAGTCGAGTTAAACCAGCTTTCCGCATCGCGAACTGTCAGAATAACCTTGGCCTGTGAGTAAAAGTTACAGAGTTCTTTCCAGAAGCCACAGGCCGGATTATCAACTGTAGCCCCATAACCATCGAAAATTTTGTCCCAGTCTGGGGTGCCGTTAGCCGCATTCACCCAGTCCTGAATACATACAGGATGTTGCATAACTTCGGTCATATGATAACAACGACCGATACCAAGTTGTTCAAGTGCTACTTTCAATGAGGCAGTACCGGTTCGCCCCATGCCTACACCAACTACGTTGAGAGACATTTTGTTCCTCTTATTTATCGCTGTTTTAATAGTAAGGCTTATGTTACCGCAAAATCGCAGGTTGCAAAATCATAACTCGATTCAACACTTATTCGCTACTAACTTTCAGGAATGACTTTGCCGGGGTTTAGTATATTATTTGGGTCGAGTGCGTGCTTTATGTTGCGCATTACCTGAAGCGCTATTGGGTCCTTATGAGCTTTCATAGAGCCTAGCTTACTCAGACCAATACCGTGCTCGGCAGAGAAGCTCCCACCCATGGATATCGCTAATTTTTCTACTGACTCAATTATTGTTTCTCGAAGTTGCTTATCAGTAGAACTTGGATGTACGGCATAGTGAATATTGCCATCACCGAGGTGAGCGACAATCATAGTCTTTGCGCTATGATCAATGTTTTTGAGTCTCAGATCCATCTGTTGCAGGAATGATTCAACGTTAGCGAGGGGTAATGTTATATCGTTACCAATCATGCCCGGGTGATCATGGGCCAATTCTGCAGCGGCCTCGCGCATGGCCCACAATTGTAGTCGCTGACTTTCGCTGGAAGCAATTACTGCATTAAGAATGCTCTCGTCTTCCAGTCCTTCTGCTAGTAAGGTTTGTAGATAATTGACTACTGGCAGATTTCCATCCGCATCAACAAGTGCATCTCTTGGTGCTGTTGCACCGATTTCTACAAGTACATTTATATCATAGGTTTGCTCAAAGGGAGCTTTGGCGTCACTATGTTTACTTAAATAGGCTTCTACATAGTTTCCAGGCATAAACTCAAATGCTTCTACTGCGTCGTTGGTTGCTTCTTTGAGATGATTAAGCAGTCGCAACGCTGATGGCAAAGAAGATGCAGCGAAGATAGCGGTAGCATAAGCACGGGGTTTAGGTGCCAGCTTTAATACAGCTGCAGTAATGATTCCCAGGGTGCCTTCAGAACCAATTAGAAGATTGCGCAAGTTGTAACCAGTATTGTCTTTATGTAGTTCGGTCATCAGGTTCATTATGTCACCATTACCAAGTACTACTTCAATACCGAGACACAAGTCCCTTGTATTGCCATAGCGCAATACATTAGAACCACCGGCATTGTTTGCAAGACAACCACCTATTCGGGCGGATCCCTTAGCGCCAAAAGTTAATGGAAAAATCAGGCCGTAGTCATCAGCAGCCTTATGCAAGCTGGCGAGTATTACACCGCTCTCTACAACAGCCGTTCTGCCTTCCACATTAATGGACATTATTTTGTTCAGTCGATCAACAGAAACGAGAATAGCATCCTGGGCATAGGTGCCACCAGTTAAGCCGGTACCGCCGGCTATGGGTACAACTGGCGTAGATGCCTCATTAGCCAGTTTAATTATCTTTGAAATCTCCTGACTATCAGCTGGCCTGACCACGGCCATTGGCTGGCAGCTATATTTTCCCGTCCAGTCAGTTGACCATGCATTAGTATCTGTACCTGTTAATACATATTTTTCGCCAATAATGCTTCTAAGTTTATTTACTATATGCATTTACAGTTATAACGGGGTATTTAAGCGAGATAAAGTGATTGTGGACTCTCATCCATTAAATCAAACAGCCGCTGATTTAATTTCAACAATAGATCTGTTTTAGTTGCAGAGTAACTGTCGTCCAACCACCTATTGTAAGTTTCGTTAGGGTCGTTTACCAAATCATACAACTCTCCCCAGGGTTGATTCTTGTATATCGTTAAACGATAGCTGTCAGTAATCAGGCTTCGAACTCTAGCGGGCTGTTCGAATCCAAGCCGAGCCACACCATCGTTGTATTCAACAAGCAGGTTTTCGTTGAGGCTTGCAGAATTGTTCATGCAAGCCATAAAACTCCTGCCTTGCAGACCACGATAAGCCGCCAGTCCGGCGCGCTCGAGAATAGTTGCCGAAATATCAACAGTTGAACCCAGTGCTGCACTGGTCGATGCCTGACGAGATTCAGGATCGGACCAGATCATCGGTACCCGGGTTATGGATCGAAATGGCAAAGAGCCTTTTAAAAGCATATTAAAATCGCCCAGATAATCACCGTGGTCGGTGGTGAAGCTCAATACACTATTGTCATAAAGGTCATTTGCTTTTAGTTCATCAACTACTGAGCCTACGGTGTCGTCGATCATACCGATCATGCCCGCCGTTAAAGCCATCACCTGAGTAATATTATCCTGATCTGTCATCATGCCCGTGGTGGCCAAAGCTTGTGCCGATGTGCTTTTTTGCCATTGATCATGCATGTACGTCATGGGTGGCGTAGGATTTTTATGTGATTCGAACGGTAGTGAGCATTCGAACTGCTCAGGTCTATACATGTCCCAGTAACGACCTGGTGGGTTGAATGGATGATGAGGGTCTGGAAAAGAAATAAACAGGAAAAATGGCTGTTTGCTGGACTCTTGTTGCTGAATATACTCTCGCGCCTGTTTGCCTATATAAGCGGTTGAATATAGCTCCTCAGGTATTGGTGTTCGATAAGCCTGGGGACAGGAATAGTTATGTGAAAGCTGATTGTCCCGATTTAGTAGCTCACGGTAATCAGCAGCTTGTTGTCGAAACCATTGTTGGTAATGACCGCCGCATTGGTCACCATGCCCGGTGACCATATCGACATGCTTGAAGCCGTAAAATGGTGTGGGTACTTCGTACCTAACATCTGCTTCGTAGTTGTCGGGGTGCTCGGGACCGACTCTGTTTTCTTCCGACTTCCAGGCCTCGCTATAATGTCGAAACGTCGTATCTTCAGGTCGTACTGCCGGGAAATCCAGGAATGGCCGTAAATGACTTTTACCTATCATGGCGGTGTTGTAGCCGCCCGCAGCAAGTACATCAACGAAGGTGTTGGCATCACTGGACAATGAACCGCCGTTGTAACGAAGCCCATGAACGCTGGGGTACCTGCCTGTCATAAGTGAAGCGCGGTTTGGCATACATACTGGCGACGCTGTATGAAAGTTAGTGAAGCGGGTACCGCTGGCGGCTATGGCATCAATATTGGGTGTTTTTACTACTGGATGGCCATAACAGCCAAGCCAGTCGGCCCTTTGTTGATCAGTGATGAAAAATACGAAGTTGGGTTGTTTGGACATTTTAGCCTCGTACCTTCGGCATTAAGATAAATTCCCACGGTGATGGGAATTCGCCGACAGGCACCTCAATTACTGTTGGGCCATCACTTTTGAAAGCATGGGTCAACTGCTTTTGAAGTTCAGTTGGACTGTTCGCTTGCAACCCTCTCACACCAAAACTTTCTGCCAGGCGAACAAAGTCGGGGCTGGATAAGTTAGAAGCGATGGGACGGTTATTATAATTTTCAATCTGAAATCGTCGAACATTTCCGAATGCATTATCGTTGAAAATAATAGAAACCAGAGGAATCTGATGGTGAGCAGCAGTGGCTAGCTCGGCAATATTAAACAAGGCACCACCGTCACCGGCAATAGATACCACGGGTACATCGCGCCTGGCATGGGCTGCACCAAGAGCCGTCGCGATACCCCAACCCAAAGTGCCCTGATAACCAGTGGATAAAAATGTGCGTGGGTGATGCACCGGATAGGCGAAGCGCGAGACATAACCTACCTGAGTAAGTTCGTCGACCAGGATGCCGTCGTCTGAAAGTTCATTGCGAATGGCTTTTAGCCAGGACAGTTGTGGCGCCAGTTTCTCTTCATATAAAGCCTGAAATCTGACCTTTGTGGTTGCAACGTGTTCTAACCAATCAGTTCTATCAGTTTTATTGGTGCTTAACGCATCCAACAGGCAAGGTAGGGCATGGCGGATATCAGCATTAATGCCAATCGCTGGCGCGTTAATCCGGCCAATTTCTGCGGCATCAATATCGATATGTATTATTTGTAGATCTTTATCAACGCCCCATTGCATTTGTTGTGTCTGCAGGCGGGTACCCAGTCCAATTACCGTATCCGTAGTGCGCCATAGTTCATGGCCAACTGGAGTTCCAACGCATAAAGGGTGGCTACCAGAAATTACCCCGTGTCCGGTTCGAAAAGCGATTACCGGGGCATTTAGTCGTTCAGCAAGTCGAGTAACCAGTTCACTGTTAGCCTGTGCGCCGCTACCAACAACGATTAGCGGTCGTTTAGATTGCCTTAGCAGGTCTGCTGCTTGCTCGATTTTGTCTTGCGCAACTGATGCCCCTATTGTGGGTGTAACATTTACCTGATTGCCAAGGGAAGGCACTGTTGCTTTCCAAATGTTTACTGGCACTTCAATCCCTATCGGCCTGGGACGTCCGCCTTGCAGTTGTGACAGAGCATTAGATAGTACACTGGCAGCATCATCGCCGGAAGTTATACGCGAGGCAAATTTTGTCAGGCCTTTTAATATGCCCATCTGGTCCGGAATTTCATGTAACAGACCAAAACCTTTACCAATGGCTCCTGATGGAATCTGACCTATTAAAGCAAGCAGTGGCGCGTTGAGCGAATAGGCGGTTGATAATGCCGCACAGGAGTTTAGAAAGCCCGGGCCCGGAACTACGCTGAAGACTTGTGGCTTACCGGTTGCAAGATAAGCGCCGAGGGCCATGTAGGCTGCACCCTGCTCGTGTCGGGTGTGAATCGGTGCAAGTTCTGTTTGCCTGTCATACAGGGCATCGAAGAAGTCATCATTTTGAACACCTGGCAAACAATAGAGTTGATTAAAGCCTGCTTCAATCAGTGTTTCAGTAACCAGGCTTGCGACGGTTTTTGTCATGGGAAATGGACCAGATATTGCCGGAGTTTAAAATTCTTGATTGAAGCTTGTAATAGCTGTGACAAAGTAAGCCACGTTGCTTTCATTAAGCCCTGCGATGTTGATTCTGCCATCCCTCGGCATATAAATAGCGAAGTGGTCACGTAAAACCTGAACTTGATCCGGACTTAGATTCAACATTGAAAAAATGCCGTTCTGTTGAGTAATGCGTGCATAGTGATTTGATCCCGTTTGGCGTCGAAACTCATTCGCTAAACATTTGCGTAGACCTTGAATTCTTTGTTGTATAGATTCTAGTTCCAATGCCCAGCTTTCTCTTAAGCTCTTATCCTGCAATATTATTCGTACAACTGCGGCACCATGGTCGGGCGGCATCGAATAGTTGGCACGTACCACGGCTTTCATTTGTCCTAGTGCCCGTGCAGCATTTTCATGAGTTTTTGATTGCACCAACGCAATACCGGTTCGTTCGCGATAAATGGCAAAGTTCTTCGAACAGGAATAAGCCAGTAATAGTTCCGGGCACTTGCTGGCCAGTTGCCTGACACCATAGGCATCAGCGTTTAGACCGTTCGCAAAACCGTGATAGGCCATATCCACCAGGGGAATGAAGCCATTTTTCTGTGCCAGGTCTGCGACAATATCCCATTGGTCAGCGCTAAGGTCTGCACCGGTGGGATTGTGGCAACAACTATGCAGGAGCACTACGTCATTACCGGAAAGTTTCTGCAGGGCCTCGGTCATGGCGGAAAAATTTAGACTGCTTGTGTTCGCGTCGTAGTAAGGATAAATATCGCAGTTTAGACCTACGGTTTGCACGGTTGGTAGATGATTTGCCCAGCTTGGGTCTGGTAACCAAAGGTTGGCTTTAGGATTAGCATTTTTAACCAGTTCGAACAGCAAGCGTAAGGCTGCACTACCACCAGGGGTTTGCAAAACGGCAAGACGGTCCATAACCAGTTGCGGCCCAAGTATCAAATCAGATATCGCTTTATTGAATTGTGTATCACCTAGCAATCCAACATAGGATTTGGTCTGCTGCTGTTCGACCAGTCTGGCCTCGGCATCTTTTACTGTGTTCAGTATGTGAGTTTGGCCTTGCTGGTTGCGGTAGACGCCCACGCCAAGGTCAATTTTTTCAGTGCGTGTGTCAGCGGCAAAATCTATCGAAATCTGCAGGAGTGCTTCGGGCTGGCTTTCGGCAAGGGTTTCGAGCATGTGCTATTTTATATGTGTTGACATTATATGACTCAGCATATAACTTCAAAATAACATTGTCTACCTGGATAATTTTTAAACAGTGTCAAACGACTACCTCGATCTTCAAACCATGCCTCGTATTGCCAGCTCAGTTGCGATTGCAACGCAGCGGTTATCACAATTAGTTCGCGGGGAATTAGAGAAGGTGTTTAACGAATTCGGTGAACTATCTCTGATTGAATGGCGTATTTGTCTCAAGCTTTTTGATGCGGGCCTCACTACCCAGAAGGAAATAGTAGCCTTTACTAAAATGCAGCAGGCCCAGGTAAGTCGCTCTTTGCGTAGCCTGGAAGAGCGCAAGTTCATTAAAACTGAGCGAGGAGTCGAAGATCGTCGTAACAGACTGTTTAGCCTGACGCGAAAAGGCAGGCAACAAATTAAGATTTATTCGCCAATTATTGAGCAATTCTGTAGCACAATTGATGATGAATTTACGCTGACAGAAATAAAACAGTACCTGGCTATGTCCGAGCGAATTGCCCAGGCGTCTTTGCAAGCAAGAGGGATGACATCTAAGGGTAATAAGGCCGTTGCCTGAATTGTTGCACTAAGTTGTGCAGCAAGAAATTCAATTTATAAATTCTTTTTTTGGAGAAAGTTTGATGACTATTAAGCAAATTATGCTGGCCGCAGTTTCCGGCGCAATGATTATTGCCGCGAGCGCTGGTCATGCTGCGGACTGGAAACCCCAGGGCCCCTTGAAACTACAGATAGGTTTTGGTGCCGGTGGCTCGACGGATGTTATGGGTCGGGTAATTGCCAAGGTAATGAAAGAGCAAACCGGCTGGAATATTATCGCTGAAAATAAAACCGGTGGTGGTGGTGTTGCTATGTTTACAGGCATCGCAAAAATGCCTGCGAAAGGCATGGTAATCGGTATGGGTGTAAATATGCCGGTGATGATTAATATTGTTAAGCGCGGTGCGGAGCTTGGTTTTGACCTGGATAGTTTTGACTATCTGGGCACCGTGGCCAAGGCTCAATTAGCATTGATTGCACGTGCCGATGCGCCATTTGATGATCTACAGGGTATGATCGAACATGCCAAAGCGAATGACGGAATGGCTATCGGTTTTGGTGCGCCCCCGCAAAAGCTGCTCTTGAGTGTTGTGGATAAAACAGCTGGTGCAAAATTCAGATTTGTTTCAACCAAGGGTGAAGCAGAGACCCAGAAGCTTCTATTAGGTGGTCAGGTTATGGCCGGCTTCTCTGCCGGGACTCATATCAAATATCTGGAGTCCGGTGATTTTAAAATGATTGCCAGTGCCAACGATACTCGTCATAGCTACGCACCAGACACGCCTACTGTTCGCGAAGCCGGTTATGACGTTTTTCTAGATCCCTATTTCTACTTTGCCACTACCGCAGGCACTGACGCTGCTGCGTTAGCTGCTTTAACTGATGCGCTAGGTAACGCTATCGCATCAGACCAGGTAGCTGAAATTGTCCGTAATGCTGCCACTACCGAGGTTCTGAATCTTGGGCCAGAAGGGACCAAGAAGATGTTGGTAGACGGTATTGAAAACGTGAAGGTTCTTTTCGGAAACTAATGACTAATCCTCCGTTGAGTAAGTTACTCAACGAAGGTTTTTAGTGAGTGGTTATCTATGTTTATCAATGCCGATCGTATCAGTGGGCTATTTTTCCTGGTCTTCGGGTTGCTGTTGGCGATCTGGATCATACCGGTTTATGTAGATTCATCTGAAGATAGTTGGGTATCGCCAGATACCATTCCCTATGCCGTTGCTGTAGTTATCAGCATAGGTGGTTTGTTGTTACTAATAAAACCCACCAACTTTCAGGCCGAAAATTCTAAGGTGTTTTTTCGTGCTGGATTCTTTTTGATGATCCTGGCTCTGGGGCTCTACGTAATGTCTTTACTGGGGTTTATTTATACCGCCCCGGTAATTGCCCTGATTCTCATGCTGGTTATTGGCGAAAGACGACCTTTATGGTTATTGGCTGGGGTTGCTGGGATGCCGCTGGTGATTTGGTTTCTAGTTGAACGAGCACTAGAGCGGGCTTTACCATGAGTGAATACGTTGGTTGATCTTGCGACCATTCTGGCAGGATTTTCAGACGCCTTCACTCTGTGGAATCTGGCCTTTGTGCTATTCGGTGTGGTAGTTGGCCAGTTTGTTGGCGCTGTGCCTGGTATTGGTCCCATCATGGCGATGGCCATTGCTATACCCTTTACCTTTGGTCTTGATACGTTGCCAGCCATTGCATTTCTGGTTGGCGTTAACAAAGGTGGATTGGTAGGAGGGGCAGTACCGGCTGTTCTTATGAATACACCGGGCACACCGGACGCCGCGGCCACTGCTTTGGATGGTTATCCGCTGGCACGTCAGGGCAAGCCATTGAAGGCAACTAAGATGGCACTATTTTCATCGGTCACCGGTGATACCTTTAGCGACATTGTACTGATTAGTGTATCAGCACCTCTGGCCATCCTGGCCTTGCGCATGGGACCGGTTGAAGTTTTTGCATTGATGATTTTTGCCTTCTCGGTCTTATCTGGATTGGTTGGTGATTCCCTGGTAAAGGGCATCATGGCAGCTGCGTTTGGTTTGCTATGTGCCAGCATTGGTGCCGATCCTGAAAATTATAATCCCCGTCTGATCTTTGGTTATTATGAGCTCTACGATGGTTTACCCCTGGCATCGGTGGCTATTGGTATGTTGGCGATTTCTGAAATTCTGCGTCGACTCTCGCATATTCATGGCAGTGTAAAATCAGCGGTAGAAATTAAAGACACAGGTAATCCCGACGATCAACGAGTAACCTGGTCAGAATATTGGGCCTGTCGTTTTACTCTGTTAAGAGGCGCAGGTATTGGCACTATTCTGGGTGCTTTACCGGGTATAGGATCTACTGCTGCGGCGTTTATGTCCTACGCGATGGCCAAGGCCGCATCGAAAAATCCTGAGAGTTTTGGTAAGGGAAACCTGCAGGGTATCGCCGCAGCAGAATCGGCTAACTCTGCGGTGGTTGGGGCTAATCTGATTCCTTTATTAACCTTAGGCATACCCGGTAGTGTGGGCGCAGCGCTGATTATTAGCGCTTTCATGATCCACGGAATTCAACCCGGGCCGTTATTGTTCCAGGATCAGGGCCGCCTGATATACGGACTGTTCGGAGCCATGCTTATGGCAAACTTTCTCAATCTTTGGGTCGGCCAAATAGGCTTGCGATTCTGGGTGAAAGTGGTATCTGCTCCGGAGTCAGTTATTTTTGCCAGTGCCTTGTTGTTATGCATTGTTGGTGTATCTATGGCGACTGGTGGCATCTTTGGTGTGGCCGTCATGCTGATATTTGCGGCCATTGGTTATTTGATGACGAGCTTCGGATACTCCGTTGTGATATTTATCATCGCCTTCTTTTTAGGTCCACGCTTCGAGATTTCCCTGTCGCAAAGTTTGGCATTGATGAATGCAGATTTGACACGGATTGTTGACTATCCGATTGCTCTTGTCTTAATGGCTCTGTCAGTAATTTCGTTGTTCTGGTTCTTGTCAAAAGATCGCCGCTAGTCTGAATGTTAGCTGACTAGCCGAATCATCTATTTCCGGAAGCCCATCGGATTCAGATGCAAATCAGTAATCTACATCATTCGTCGAAGCAATTAAAACTACTTCTGAAACATTATCTAATGAGCCCATTTTACGGGTTAACTCATCCGCAGTTATGTCGTCTCTTAACGCTATATCGTAGGTAAGACTGACACTTTTATTGTCTCCTGAAGGTTCCATGTGCAAAACGTCAAATCGCTTACATACCCCCTCAATGGTTTTTATATGGCTCTGATTATCACCATCGTGGCTGAGTCTGAAGCGCAGAATAAATTCACTTTTGTAAATCGCCCCAAAATTCGTTTGCTTCATTATTAGCGCGATAGAGGCTATAAACAGAAAACCGACTGTAGCGAGAAAATAGTTACCCGTTCCCGCCGCCATTCCTAACGCCAACGAGCTGAATACATAAGCCATATCCTTGGTATCTTTCAATACGGTTCTGAATCGAATAATTGACAGTGCACCCACCAAAGCAAAAGCCCGCGCCAGGCTACTACCAATAACCATCATGACAATGGCCACAATAACTGTTACAAAAACCAGGGTTTGTGTATAGGACTGGGAATAAGATAGGCCCTTGTGGGTAAATCTATACACCAGCGACAGGAGGACACCTATAGCCAGGGCGGCAATAATATTTACCACCATCTCGGTATTGGAGTAGTTAAGAAGACTTCCTTCCGGGTTGAGTACTATTGTGTCCACAGTATTCCTCTATGTTGCTTAAGTGGTATTTTCAATCTGGCAATGTATTTGAGTAAGCTCTGTTTATGCCCGGGTCTATTGTTCATCTTTCGCAAGACCAAGGACCTCCATGCCAGAGACAATTTTAGAAATTGATATGCGTCTCAGTTCATGACTTTGCAACACTTGATGAAACCAGGACGGCATGTGGTGACGAAACTTCACCTCAAGCACTGTATACCCGGCAACAACTTGTCTGGGCTGTAGTTCAGGTCCTGGAAAAAGACACCTTGTTCGAGTAGCGAGCAATTGTTCATCAAATGTGATGCGAAAACCGGGGTCATATTTGCTGATATAGGGCCGACGTTGATAATCGATTAATGCAACAGGTCGAAGATTTTTCCGAAACAACTGAAAGGTAAACTGATCGCGAACCTTACTGGCAGCGGTGTTTTCTAACAGCGCTTTCGTTAATGACTGGTCGCTTAATATACCCCAGTCAAAGCCAAGCCTGTTAACAGGGGCACGATGTTTGAATACCAGGTTGTTGTGTCGACCTTTAATCTCCAGAAATAATGGTGCTGGTTCCTGAGGACTTTTTGTGTAGGTTCGAAGTCGGAATTTCGATCGGGTGTGTAGACCATCTATCTTATCGTGAAAAGCACTGTACCTCAGGTCATCGTAATATAGACTACGTACAATATATCGATGCTCTTCACGGTCAGCTACAAAGGGATCGAACTCCAAAAAGTACTGAAGGTCCTTTTCGACCTGTTTGCGTTTAGCTGCCGGTAACAAGTATTTGAATTCCAGTCGCGCGAAATGAAGCGGAGATTTCTCTACTTGCGTTGTTTTGAGCGCTTCAATCATGCTGGCTGATACCGCGTCTGCTGGTCGAAATCTTATCTTGTAGCGACTTCGATAAAGCGTGAATTGCTCGCTGTATCTCTGGGCTAGCAACACTCTTGTCGAATAGCAGAGTTTGCTGTGCGGCAGAACTTCGGTTTTGGTCATCAACCTGCTGGCTGAAAACCTTAATGCTATTAATACTATGATTGGTAAAGTTATCAAACAGACCGATTGAAGAACGCTTCTCTGCTAGCACGGGCACAGAATCAAACTGACTCTCTATCACAGACTTGGCTGCGAAAATTTGTCCACCTGTTCCATACTGCCAATTTTTGCGATAGACGTGCAAAGCGACTTCGTTGTCACTGAGTGTGTTATTGAATAATATTGCGGTAGAGCGATCTTTGGACTGAACGCCAATCTTGTTTGCAGACACGCGGTTATTTATACCGGTTAGCCGACTGCCTTCGCCAACTGAAATCCCTTTGTCACCGTTGTTCACAATGGTGCTGTCGATTACGGTGGCCTCGGTTGTCATTAGGTCAATGCCATCGTTACCACTTGTGTCAAATAGACTATGGCTAATGGTTGCCACAGAATTATCCAGATCCAACGCATCGGATATAGCATTTTGAAACGTCACTCGATCAAACACGATATCCGAATAGACACCATGCAGCATGTCATCAACAACAGCGTTATTTTTAAAAGTGCAATCAGATATTTTGACCTGTTTTACATTGTGTACGGAAAACAAAGCCGAGTACTCATAAAGGTCAGTCTTTAATCCACTACCGCCTGAGAATTCACAATGAGAGAACTGTGAGCCGTCTGCTCCACGTCCCTGGATCGAGAATGTGCCCCAGGGTTCGTCATCTGTTGCGGCGGGTATAAACCGTATGATTTCCTGTGAGTTACCTTCAGCGATTACTTTTCCGTGGGTAACTACGGAAACCCCAGCTGCCAAACGAATGGTGGTACCCGGCGCTATATATAGATCCTGATTAATGTCCATACTTTTGCCGATCAGCATCTCGCCATTCCAACGCAAGGGTTTTGATAGGGGTTTTTCTTCTATAGGAAAATGCAGTGTTCTGTATGAGCCTGAGGTTATTGAATCAACAGGAGTTGATGTTGTTTGTATATGATTGCTGGTAGTGGCGAGGTTATTTAATTGAGTATTTGCATCCAAATCCACAAATTCAAATCGCATTACACCAGGATCGATATCAAAAGACGAAGCACGCCTGTTGCTAGTGCTATTGGCAATGGGTTCTACCGCAAAGTCGGGTAAAAGACTGGCATGAATTTCCACCGTTCTGTCATTTACAAAAGTTAAGCCCGAGACATCCACCACATTAGGCTCCGGATTGTTGAAATGGGCCAATACCTGTCCACCTTCAGGTACAGGCCGATCAAATGTCAGCTTAATTCTGTCTATAGGGTATATGCCACTAAACTTGAGATCAAGGTTACTCTCGGAAAAGTGATATTCCACCAAATCGCTGGCGGTGCTATTTCTATAATCAATTAACTCGAATGATGCACGAATTAGTCTACCCAGCTCATGCATTGCCTGCTTAACTCGTACAGGGTCTGTTGGACGAAGAAACGGGTCGGTTTTATTCTCCAGCTGCATAACCTCGATGGTATCGTTCACCAGCCTTAAGAAGTTTTTATCTATTTGATTGTCGAACACGTTAAGTAGCGCTTTATGGCGTGCTCTTATAAAGTCGCCATTGCGAAATAGTGTGCTTATTAGCGTGTTCGGTATCGACAAAGGCTGGAGTTTCCCCGAGCGGACAGCATTGTACCAACCCATGGTGTCCCACACTACAGGCAAGAACTTCTGACGCCACGGGTCATAGTATAGGCGCCAATTATGGGTATCATCCATGTGAGTACTTTGCGCAAGGGATTCAAAAACACTAAAAGATCCCCAGGCGTCCATATCCAGAAATTTACTCAACTCGTTTTGTATCGCTGGATTGTTTGGAGCCTTGAGCAGAGAAATCAATTTCTCCAACGGTGCAAATGAGTCCTCAGCATAGTGATTGTTCACCGTGACCTTATCCCACCCGGCGATGCTATCAAACAGAGATTCTACGTTGCCACCTACAAAGCGATCTTTACCAACCATCTCGCCGCGATAGATATCCCCTGGCATCAATCCTCGGTTGCGTAAAAAAACTTCTTCAATTTGCTCAACCTGAAAATGAACGCCGCGGTCTTTGCCGTTTAAATAGACTCTGACCAACTCTGTTGTGGGAGCTATCAGCCCCATCATGTTTGCCAGTTGATAGGAAAAATAATTGTTTAGTTGTTCCGCGGAACGTGCAGCCAACAAGTTGAAGGTTCTCATGCCCTCGTAAAGTCGTTTTTTACTGGTTTTTACCCGAAGAGATTTTTTATACCAGGCCCAGCGATAAACCGAATCACCCCTGTATCTGTATTTAACCTTTAGCAACTTGCCGTCGGCCAACATAGCACCCTTAACATTCTGGTAACCGGACTGCGGCAAATAGGACTCAAGTGCCTTAATATCAGATTCGGGAATATACAATCGCACAGGCTTTAAGGTTGACTCATTACCAAGCAAGCGATTTTTTTCCGCTCGGATTCTTTGCCACAGCATGTCGAATTCATATTGGCCAATAGCAGTAAGTTCCATGCCGCTGCCCTCACCGGCCTCAGTTCCGGTATATCGAACAGCGAATGTGTGGAAGCGATCCAATGTGGCATATAGCCAGTACCCACCCATAATGGTGATTGGTAAGGTGACTACCCAGGACCACAAAAATATCCGGCCAAGCATCGTCCTTCTCAGCCTTCAGCCGGAGTTGGCACTAGATTGATCTCTGCACGGAAGCGAAGAGTAGCGGGTGCTTTTTGAACATTTTCTCCAGCCAGAATGTGCATAACAGAAAAACGCACATGGCTTTCCTCATCACCTGCGGAGTGAAACCACTTACCATTCCGAAACATGTATCTACCTTGAATATCCTCGGTGCTAACCCGATGTTCTGTTCCAGAAACAGTGATGGAGATATCGGATACCGAGATCCCAGTTACGGCGGGTGGAAAAATATTGATCGTAGAGCTGGTGGTGGGAATTTCAATTTCAATGCTACAGCATTGTGGATCACTAGACGATATGGAAAAAGCCTGCTCCCCATTCAATCGTTTTAACTTACGATGAAGTTTAGAATTGCTGACCAAATCGAAAGCGGATCCGAAACTGGAAGATGCAGCAGAAAAATCTAACCGTGCCAGGTGTGAGAAAGCCAACCCAAAATACCATGATGCTACCTGGCGAGATTTTCGACGCCATTCCAATCGCCAGTTAGAGGTGGCAAGTTTCAGTAGGGAATCATGTAGTTTGCGCGAAGTCTCTATATCGCCATTTTCAGCCATTACATTAGAGTTGAAACGTATCAACTCAAAATTGTCAGGAAATAGCAGCAGCGCCTTAGCAAGCCCGGCCTGGCCCTCAACTTCACCTTCTTCAGTGTGGCGCAAGGCCTCGTACCAATAGGCCATAGCGTCCACATCCCTGGCATCCTGAGCCCTCCAGTAATCTGCCCAGTGCCGCATTGCAGAATAGTCTGAAGAGGATTCAAGGTGCTGGATTAAAGCCTGGAGCATTTTACGTTTTGCCGGCCATGCTCGATCACCCTTACTGACACGCTGCCAGGCGCCACTCACTATGATATCGGCCAGACTATCAGTACTCCCCGTGCTTGCTGATGCGATGGCATCACTGGCTCCGTCGCGAAAGTCCTGAACATAAACTGAGGTCCATAATTTGCCCACGGCATTGGGAAAAACCGGCACAAACACCCATATAGAGATTAGGCCAGCAAAAATCAGAGCTAATACCAACAGAGTCGTATTAGCGTAAACTTTCATTCGTCGCTTTGAGCGCAGCAAGTGATTTAGTCTTTTCATTTTTATCGAGATTATCTGGCTGCAGAATTATTTTTAAAAATGGAGGTCTGGTAGCGACTACTTAACCGTGGTCTGGAAATAAGCGACCTAAATGTTCAGGTATTGTGTCAATGGAAACGTTTATTATACTAAGAGTGAGAGTGTTGAAATTATATTAAATCTCCAATTTCGATTGAGCATTAATTTTTATTGACTCACCAATTTGTAAGAGTAAAATCCGCGCACTTTTTTTAATCCGACATAGCCCCAAGAGGCGTCAACATCATGTTAACTGCAGTCAGAAGTACCTGGGCTTTGTTGTTTGGCATGGCTCTGATGATGTTGGCCAACGGTCTGCAGGGCACGCTGTTAGGCGTACGCGCAACCTATACTGGTTTTCCCGACTGGGTAACTGGCATGGTAATGACAGGTTACTTTGTAGGCTTTCTACTCGGTTCTTATCTGTCTCCCAAAATGATGAAGAAGGTCGGACACATTCGAGTGTTTACCGCCTGGGCGTCATTGGCATCGGTTTCTGCATTATTGCATGCCGCTTTTGTTGATCCATATTTCTGGGCTGCTATGCGAGTAATTACCGGTTTCTGTTATGCCGGGCTCTATATTGTCACTGAAAGCTGGCTAAACGACCGTGCAACAAATAAAACTCGTGGCTCGTTGTTGTCTATTTATATGGGCATAACATTTGCCTCTATGACCGGTGGCCAATTGCTGCTCAGTATCGGTGATCCGGCAGAATATGGCTTGTTCGTATTGATTTCCGTGCTGGTATCACTTGCGGTAATTCCGATTGCTCTTACATCGCGGCCAGCGCCTTCATTTACCGAAACAATCCCTTTAAGCCTTGTGCAGCTCTATCGTATTTCCCCGCTTGGGGTTTTTGGTTCGATGATGTTAGGCGCAGCACAGGGCGCGTTGTACGGTATGGGTGCAGTATTCGCCCAGCGACGTGGCCTGCCTCTGGCCCATGTGGCGATATTTATGGCCTGTGCATCGGTAGGTGGGTTTCTCCTGCAATGGCCAATAGGTCGTTTGTCTGACGCCATGGATCGCCGTAAACTCATCATGATTATTACAGGGCTAGCCGCACTCGTGCCATTAGTGCTGATCTTTACAGCACGAACCGACGGTATCGTCAATTTCGTATTGATTGGCGTATTTGGTGCGCTCTCTCTGCCTATGTATTCGCTATTGGTAGCGCATACAAATGACTTTCTAGAGCCAAGGCAAATGGTTAGCGCCAGTGCTGCCCTGGTTATGATTAGTGGCCTGGGAGCGATAGTGGGTCCTTCTACGGCAGGTATATTAATGACTATTTCGGGACCCAATGGATTCCTGATATTTTTGACCGTAATTCATAGCATTATCGGCATATTTGCTATCTGGCGTAGCTCAATACGAGATGCGCCTTTGGCCGAGGATCATACGCCTCACCAACCGGTATCCGCACGCAGTTCAGCAGTAATGGCTACCTTGGCATCGCAAGAGGTTGTCGAGAACCTTGACGACGATTTCACTCCGGCTGGTGATGATTCAGATACTGCAACGTGACATAAATATCGAGAATTTCGAAGCCTGATTAATGTTTTAGATCCCGCAACACCTCGCCGGGACTCATGCTGGTTCTGTTGCCATCGCGAAGCGACAATTTGCCATTTACCATGACATGTGCAAAGCCGCTGGCGTAGCGGCGTGGGTGTTTTGCGCTGCAATTACTGGCGATATTTGCCGGGTCGAATACACAGATATCAGCATGGTAGCCGGGGCGCAATGTGCCACGATTTTTTAACCCAAGTCGTTGGGCGGGCAAAGAGGTAATTTTTCGTAAACCCTCTTCGATGCTTAAGACCTTGCGATCGCGTACATAGTGTTGCAGAAATCGTGCCGCCCAGCCATAGCCGCTTAATGAGCCAACATGATCCTTTAAAATACCTTCATTAGCCGCGGCAACGGTATCAGAGATAACAGCACATTCGGGTTGTTGCAGACATAGATCAATATCATCGTCCTTGAATGATCGGGAAGTCCACATGGTGCCCATCAGGTTCTCGCCTTCTTCGAGCATGATATCCAGTACAGCATCGTATGGATCGACACCACGCATTTTGCCGATTTCTTCGAAACTTGCACCAACCAAATCATTGTTATGACTGGCGTTTAACAGCACGATATCGTTCCATTGGCGGGCCTTGACGATTAACCACATCGGTTGGGCATTGGCTTTAATTTTCTCTCGGCTCTCAGGGTCGGCCAACCGTTTTAACACCTCATCAGTACCACCGGCCTGGGCCCATTTTGGCAGTATGGCTGCCATCAAAGTGTGTGCCCAATCATGCGGAATCACGTCGAATGCAATGTCTACATCATGGCCACGGGCAGCATGGATCATTTCCAGCGTGTGCTCCATGGCATAGTCTGGAGCACCGAACTTCGGTTGAATATGTGAGATCTGCAATCGTGCGCCGGCCTGGCGCGCGGTAGCCATCGCCTCAGCGAAGCCCAAATCGTAGTGGGTATCTCGGTTGCGTACATGAGTGGCATACAGTCGACCATGCTTCGCGGCGACGCGGCACATGGGTACAAGATGTTCCGGTGATGCGAGAATGCCTGGCCAGTATTCCAGACCGGATGAAAATCCACCAGCGCCTTCGTCCATCGCCTGATCAACCAGGCGAGCCATCTCTTCGACCTCTTCGGGTTCACCGGCTCTCAATGCGTCGCCTAAAACCGCACGATGAATGGTTCCATGACCAACGAAGGCCATGACATTAACACCCAGATTGGTGTCATTCAACGCATCGAGGTACTCACTAAAACTATGCCAATTAGGATGATCAGCATCTCCTGTGTACCAGGGTGAAACCGAAGGAATGGCAGCGTGATTACAAACTGGTGCGCAACTTATCCCGCATTGCCCAATCACCTCTGTGGTAACGCCTTGATGTACCTGACTCTGTGCACGGCCATCGGCTATCAGGGTAAAATCTGAATGGGTGTGCATATCGATAAAGCCCGGTGAGACCGTTAGTCCCGACACATCAATAACCTCACTGGACTCCTGGACGCCAAACTGCCCGATGGCACTTATCTTGCCATCCTTTACTGCGATGTCACCTACATAAGCTTCACCCCCGGTGCCGTCAACAATATCACCGCCTTTGAAAATCAGATCGAACAATTTGTGCCTCCTATTTAGTCATCTACTTTGAAATACCGAATACCCAGTTTGGCAGAAACAGGGTGATGTCAGGGAACAGAATCAGGATAACCATGCCAACAATATAAGCACCAATAAAAGGCAGCACTGCCACCGAAATTCGTTCTATAGAGACCCCTGATATTCGCGCAGCAATAGTCAGATTGGCGCCCAATGGAGGCGTGAGAAAGCCGATTTCGCAGGTAATAACGGTAAACACGCCGAACAACACAGGATCTACACCCAGTGACGTGACCAGTGGTAGGAATACCGCAGTAAACAAAATAATCTGCGCCAGTGATTCCATGAATGTGCCAATGAAAATATAAAACACACCAATTAAAAGCAGCACCAGAATTGGGTTGTCAGTCAGTGCGGTGATGGTTTCTTGAACCGCAGCCGGAACATCATAAAAGGCAGTTAACTGACCAAAGGCCAGGGTCGGTGTAAGCAGAATAAGAATGCCGGTTAAAAGAGCTGTAAATCGTAATGCGCTGATGAGTTTTTCGATGGTCAGCTCGCGGTATACAAACAGGCCGATAAACAAGGCATAAAACACTGCGACACCCGCAGCCTCAGTAGGTGTGAATACACCACCATAAATACCACCGAGTATTAGAATCGGTGCGCCAATGGACCATTTGCCTTCCCAGGATGCGCGTAAAAATGGCCGCCAGGAAAATTTCGGACCGGTACCGCCATAATTGCGGCGTCTGGCTACGATATAGGTGGTGACCATGAGTAGCATGGTAACTAGCACGCCGGGAATAAGTCCGGCCAGAAACAATCGTGGTATAGAAGTCTCAGATACCAGACCATAGATAATCATTAGATTAGAGGGTGGAATCAGGCTGCCTAGTGCTCCGGCACTGGCAGTGATGGCCGCAGCAAATGGTACATCGTAACCTTCTTTTTTCATCGCCGGTACAGTCACTGAACCAATTGCAGCAGTCGTGGCGGGCCCCGATCCTGAAAGTGCCGCAAACAACATACAGGCGAATACGGTCACCAGACCCATGGAGCCTCTATAGGCGCCAACCAGGTTGGTAGCGATGGCAATCATGCGGGTTGCCATACCACCTACTTCCATCAAGCGACCAGCTAGAATAAACAGTGGAATAGTGAGTAACGGAAATGGCGTTAAACTGGAATACCCCGTTTGCGCCATTAATGTATAGGGTATGTCGATAAAATACAGAGCCAGTGCGGTGGTAAGACCGACTGAGACAAATAGTGGTGTGCCTATGATGGTAAGCCCAACAAACACCAGTGCAAGAATAGTAAGCGAGTTCAAACCTGAGGCTCCTTCTGTTCAACCTGGTCAACTACTTTGTCCAGATCTTCCACCAGTAGGCCTGGCAGACCCTGGCCGCCTTTTTTCAGCCACTGAACATAAGTTTGTACCAGTCGAATTAGCATTAATCCATAACCAATAAGTAAGATCGATTGTGGGTAGAGTTCGTCGATACCAAGGCTTGGGCTGCGTGAGGTGAACTTCCAGAATACCGCCAGATAGTCCCAGCTAGCGATGATCATAAAGACACAGAAGAAAGCCCAGAAAAAGTCGGCGACAAAAATCAGTCCTCTTCCCATAATCATGGGGAGCGCATTGACGCCAACAATAATTCGTATGTGGAATCGTTCACGAACACACAGTGAAGCGCCCATATATACAGACCACACCATGCTGATGGCGGCGACTTCCTCGGTCCAGTGAATAGCGGTCTCGAACACATATCTTGCTACCACTTGCATAAACACGCAGACGGCAATAATTACCAGACCACTACAGCAGATCAATTCCTCTAAATGGCGGTCAAGCCACTTCAGAATTGCCATCTTCGTACCCCTCGCAACAATCTGCCACCCTCAATTTAAATCTGGATAGTTTTTGTTGATGTAGAAAAAACAATTCCACCAAACTTGAGGTGGAATTGTTTGTCGGATGAATCTTGTCGATCTCAGCCAGAATTATCTGCATGAGACCGACAGAAATTCGATTATCTACAACCTAGTTGGCTGCATCCTGAATAGCATTAACCAGATTCACAAATTCTTCGCCGCGTTCTTTGGCAAAGGCTTGTTGTACGCCTTGCGCTGCTTTAATGAAATCAGTTCGATCCGGGTCTGTTCGGGCCATTCCACCTTCGGTAGCTAACCAGCTGCGCACTTCTTCAGTCTCGTTCAACACTTGATCTCGAAACTGATTACCTGCGTCTGTGGCAGCCTTAACTACCTGGGCGCGCATTTCATCACTTAAACGGGTCATGAATGCATCAGAAGCAAACAATGGTGCCATGGCAACAAAATGCTCGAGAATGACCAGATGTGGCTCAAACTCATAGAACTTCATATCTTTAATAAAGGAAGTACCATTATCACCGCCGTCAACCGTACCGGTCTGTAGGGCAGTTGGAGTTTCTGACCAGGCCAATGGAATTGGCTCGGCACCAAATGCTTCAAATGTAGCCAGCATTACTTCATTTTTTGGTACGCGGACTTTCAAACCATCCATATCTGCCATCGTGTTAATGGCTCGCTTGGAGTTGTAGAAATCACGATATAACGCAGGTCCAAAAGATAGTAGATGCACACTGGTGTCTTCTTGCAGCTTCTTCTTCATTAAATCGCCAACCGGACCATCTACAACGCGTTGTAGATGCGCCGTATTTTGGAAGATATAAGGCAGAACAGTTACGTCCATCAACGGCCAGTGTGGTGAGACGTTATTAGCCGTAATAAAAAATCCATCTACTGTGCCAAGTTGCATGGCCTTGAAACCTTGATCCTCTGTTGAGATCTGATTACAGCAACGGATTTTCACTTCCAGATTGCCGCCGGTATATTCCTCAGCCTTGGCCTTAAAGATGGTAGCGAATCGACCGTAAAGTGATTCGATTGGCGCGCCAAAGCCAAGGTTCATTGTTACATCTGCTGCTGTGGCAGACACAGCAGAACCCATCACGCCTACCGAAAATGCGGTGATTGTGGCGAGTTTAATTAACTGTCTTCTAAGCATTGCTTACTCCTTTGTTGATTATAGTTACTACCTGATGGGTAATAACCTTTTTTCGGTTTGATCCGAATTTGGAAATTACTCAATGATTCGAACATACCCCCGAAGAAGAGTCAAATTAAAGCAGTAGATAGATCATCTCTTTCGTACTCAAACTGCATTAGTGTTATCCGACATGTAGAAAATCCATGCCATTTTTCATGTGGTGCTCGACTAAAAATTTCGCGACTATTTCCCGAGCACCATGGTTGTTTACACATATCAGATTTAGATCGGGGTTTTGTAATATCGCCTGTTCAGGTGAATATACTGGGATGTTTGAATATTGTTGGTCAATTTTTTTTGGATCAATATCAACCCAACCACTAATTGCCAGATTCGATTGTAACAAGGGACGTAATCGGCGTCGGGTTTTTGGTCCGGCACCCCAGAGAAATATGCGATGCGCATTAGTTAAGCGCCGGTCCTGTAGTAAATAATCATAACGAACTTGATTAAAAGCCAGCTCACTATAGTTCTCATGATTTCGAAATGTGCTGTCACAATATTGTCTCCAACGAAGCAGTACTTCTGGCAGCTTTATAAAATGTGCGCCATGTTGAAATAGTCGCAGCCATAGTTCGTAATCTTCGGGAAATTTTCCAGTACGGTAGCCTCCGACCTCCAGCAATGTAGACTTGCGTATAATTACTGACGGATGAGTTATTGGTGATTCAATATAAATACTGTTTATTATGTCATCGTGACTGATGCAACTATTTTGCCAGTCTATGTAGCGCTGCATGCTCTGGGTGGCCATGTCTTGTGGAAATATCTCAACCTGACTGCTTATACAGTCAATAGATGTATAAGTATTTAAACAGGCTAACAGTTTTTCAAGACGCCTCGGTAACATGATGTCATCCGCATCCATTCGTGCAATCCATTTAGAGTGCGATAAACTAACGCCAAAATTTAACGCGTCAACCAGGCCCTTTCCAGGATTCTCTACGACATGAAATCGATTGTCGTGAAATTCTTTTAGAATATCAAGGGAATTGTCTGTACTATGATCATCTACAACGATCAGTTCGAAATTATTTAGAGTTTGTTCAAGTATTGAATGAATGCAGGTGTCAAGGTAATTTTCCGCATTTCGCATTGGTAAAATAATTGATACTTCAGGTATTTCTAACAACTAATAACTCCTTGTAATAAAATACAGTATTCAGTAATATAAATATTGTAAAAAAAAAGACTGTATAAAAAACCAGTTAGTAGATTATGCATGTTCCATGCCAGACATTACGGAAATATTATCCCCTGGTATCCAGGACTTATCTTCCCCTCGATATTCATTGCCAGGATCACCCATCACCGTTGTGCGCCACATTAGTCGCGTATACCTTTCAGCGTCGTACCAGGTCGCGCAATGTAACAGGTTTCGATTATCACTTATGAGCAAGTCCCCTGCTTCCCATTCGTGGCTATAAGTAAATTGTGATTGCGTCGTGTGACAGAGTAGACGGTGAATTAAATCGGCACCACTTCCTTCGGCACCTGCTTCCAATCCATCAATGGGACCATCAATATAGTCCAGTTGATTCTCTTCACAAATATATAACGATAAGGCCTCTGTTCTTGGGTGCCGTCTAACCAATGGGTGCCTTTGTGGTAACTGATGTGGCAAAAGATCCAGAACCTTTTCACCATTTCTTACTGCATTGCGCGATCGACCCACCCAGCTAGGCGCGTGAATTCCTTTAAGTTCTTTTATCTTTTGTCTGGTTTCTTTATCCAGCGCAGTCAGTGCTGTTGTGCAATCTGCAAACAAGGTTTGCCCCTGGTTCTTTGGCGGCAGTGTAATTGCCAATAGCAGGGTTACATCCGGGGGTGGGCGACGATAACTCTGATCAGTATGCCAGTTTTTCTGGTGTGGAAACTGTACTAGAAGTTCGCCGTTTTGTTGATTAGCAGTTTTTGCTGGTGGTGGATGGTTGCAAGGTGGTCGATTTCCAAGAATCAGAATTTCAGGAACTGAATCATGGAAAAAACGTTTGCTGGTAAGGGTTTGGTGATAGTTTTCTACTTCGGAGCCAAAGGCTTTGCTAAACACTACCAATGCTGAAGGCTGATCGACCATTTGCTGCATTCCTTTTACAACCATTAATCCATGGGCTGCGTGAAATTGGTCTAGTATTATTATCTGATTCTTTTTAAGAATCTGCAGAGCCTGCTGAATATCGGTTGTGTCGAACTCCAGGGTAATGCCAAAGGATGCCTGTTCTATGGGGCGAATAGTGAATCCATAGAATTTGTCGTAAGTTTTATCGGAAGAATCAGGCAATGCCTTTAGTTAGCCCATCGCAGCGGTAAAAAAAACTTTTACTACAGTTTCTGTTATATCCCAGACAACTCGCTCGCCTTTACGGGTAAAAACTGAATCGCCGGGGCCGCAATGCACTGTTTGGCCGTCGGATCGTGTAATGGTCAGTTGCCCCTGTTGAATCGTTTGTAGTTCATCGCCTACTTCGGTGCATTCAAAGGCACCTTCGGTACATTTCCAGATGCCAGCTCTACAGCTTTTGTCATCACTTTCATAGTCTAGTCGACCGCTGGCCTTTGGTGCGCCGCGAAGAATTATGTAATCGCTGTCTGGGTTATCAAAAGGCCAGTCAATTAGATCGCTGTGTTGATTTTGTATAGGGTATTTATTCATGATGATTTTTGGAATTATGAGCAGAAGTTTACTGAATAGATCTGAAGGCGGTCACAAAGGCCTGGGCAGAATCTCGAATATCCTGCACGGACTTACCCGGCTTATATAGTGCCGAGCCGATGCCAAAGCCATTGGTTCCAGCGGCAATATAGTCTGCCATATTATCAGGGGTTATGCCCCCAACCGGAATTAATTGTGTAGTTAGTGGCAGCACAGCACGCAGCGCCTTTGCAACGGCAGGTGAAATTAACTCCGCTGGAAAAAGCTTTAGTCCATCAGCTCCCGCTTCCAGCGCCATAAACGCTTCGCTTGGTGTGGCGATTCCTGGATAGTAAATCATGTCATGTTGTTTTACTCGTTCAGCAATCTTTGGATTGAAGTTTGGTGTAACGACTAATTTGCAACCTGATTGCGCACAACTATCTACTGCTCCTACAGTTGTCACTGTACCTGCGCCTATGAATTGCGTGGGGAATTTCTCTGCTAACAAAGCAATACTTTCGAGTGGCTGTGGAGAATTTAGCGGTACTTCCAGAATGCGAAATCCGGCATCAAAAATAGCCTTAGCAATCTCCAGACATTCTCCAGGCTGAATACCACGAAGAATGGCAATAAGCGGCAAATCCTGAAAGCACTGTTGCCACTGTTGATTAAGGTTCTGATTAGTTTGCATTAGTGCACTCCGATTATCTTCTGGAAGCCGCGCATGGTGACATCGGGTGATGCAGTGCGCGTATCGATACCTAAATGCTCCAGAGCCACCTGATACTTTTCACATAAGCTCTCGGATCCAATTAACAGAATACTGCCGGTAAAATTAGCGACAAGAGATCTACCCTCGCGAATTTCATTGCCAATCAATAGACCGGATAACCACCAGTAAGCTTCTACTTCGTTGCGTTGTTGAAGAAGAACAGCAGATCGGGTGCTAAATAGTTCGCTGATGATGGTGTTGTTTCTGTAACCACGGTCTACTCCCTCGGTAAAAGCAGATGGGTTAAAAATATTCTTCTCGATTAATGCGCCAATCAAAGTGTGATTACATAATACTTCGAATAACTCACCGGTCGGAATGGTGCAAAACTGCTTAACAGTTCCATTTTTAATCTCGGCCCACTTGGAATGGGTGCCGGGTATAACACTTAGACCGTCGGAATCCGCGCCGAGTAATTGCAACTCCTCGCCGCGCATAACATCTGGCGGCTGGTTTTGACAAAGACCAGGGAGAAAAACAAGATTGATGTCTCTTATCTGCCTGGTTAAACCGCCGTGTATTAGATCCTGAAGATTGGCTGGACAGCTTATATAGGGACTTTCAATCCAGCCGTTTCTACTGGTAATCATGCCAGACAACAGAACAGTATCTCCGGGATCAAGCCAGGTATCGACTTTATCCAACAACAGCTTTTCGAAATTCTGCGCTTCGACAAACTTAATGCCACAATCTCCCTCTACAGAATCAATATGGCTACCAGATGAATCAAATCGGTAAGCCCTGAAAGAGCTAGAGCCCCAGTCTATGCCTGCCGCAATCATTGTTATGAAGTGTCCTAAATCCGTCGTTGGTTAGGCTTGAAAACGCTCGATGGTATCCATCCGGACCTCGATTCCTAAACCTGGACCATCTGGAATGCGGATAACACCATCTTCAACCGTCCAGGGGTCGGTTATTAGCTGTTGTCTAAAAGGGTGCGAAGATCGGTCATATTCCAAAATGGGTTCCATGGCGAACAGCGAAGCATGTGGAACTGGCAAGCTGGCAATTACTTGTAGTGATGCGGCCTGTGCGATGGCACTGCCCCAGACATGGGGGTTCACTGCTACACCAGCCGCATGGGCCATAGCGGCAATATCGCGTAATGCCGTAATACCACCACAGGATCCAACGTCTGGTTGGGCAATATCCAGTGCGCCTGATTTAATCAAATTGTGGAAGCCAAAGGGTGTATGTTCGTTTTCGCCACCGGCAATGGGAACGGATAACTTATTGCGTAATTCAACATAGCCATCAACATCTTCTGGTACAACTGGTTCTTCGTACCAACGTAAATTATAGGCTTCCAGCTCTCGGCCAAGAGCCAGTGCTTCTGACCGTCCATAGCCATGGTTGGTATCAACCATGAGTTGGATTGAGTTATCTGCCAGAGCTCCGTTTATAGCAGTCATTACTGCAATGTCGTCGGCTAGCCCAAATCCAAGCTTGACCTTCATGGCGGTGAAGCCTGCTTCTCTATGTTGTATAGCTTCTTCCGCCAGGCGAGCTGATTCACCCTGTCCGTTTATGCGATAGAAGCCGGTGGCATAAGGTTGTACAGTGGTTCGGAAAGCGCCGCCCAAAAGTCGATGCACTGGCTGTCGTAGAGCATGACCCATAAGATCCCATAGTGCGGTATCCACCGCACTTATGGCGGAAACCACAGAACCCTTGCGGCCGAAATCTCGGGTGCGGGTATACATTTTTTGCCACAAAACTGCGGGTTGTAAGGCTTCTTCACCGAGAATCAATGGCTTCAATGCATGTTCGATTGCTGCCGCGGCGATCTCAGGTGGTTCCAAACCCTGGCAAAATGCTTCGCCCCAGCCTGTAGTGCCGTCGTCTGAGGTAATTCTTACCAGGGTTGCAGCGCGTTGTTTTACCCAGCCCTGGGAAAATGCGAAAGGTGTTTCCAGCGGCGTTTTTAAAACAAAAACATCGACTGCGCTTATTTTCATCATCGGAATACTGCTGTCAGGAATTAAGAATTTGGCCAGATGGAATGCGGCTAAACGTGAACGCTCGAAAGTCCCCAACCGATTGACTATGGTTGCTAGTCGGTTGGGGGGTCATATCCAGTTGTTAAAGAAATATTGTTACGATAGATGGCCAGATCAGTAATACGGATAAGCCAATCAGCTGTATTCCTATAAAGGGCAGGAAGCCGCGGAAAATATCTGTCAAAGAAATACTCGGCGGTGCCACCGATTTTAGATAGAACGCTGCGCCGCCAAAGGGTGGCGATAGAAAACTCACCTGCATGTTCATGCAGAACAGAACACCAAACCAAATTGAAACATGCTGGGGCGAAAGCTGACCAATAAAACCGATCTCCTCAATGGGCAGTGCCTTAACAATTGGCAGGAATACTGGAATGATCAACAACACAATCCCAACCCAGTCCATAAAGGCACCCATGAATAGCAGGATGACCATCATGGTGAGTAGAACTGCGAAGGTTGGCATATCGGCGCCAACAATCAGTTGGGCGATATAAGAAGGTCCGCCAGCCAATGTGTAGGCGCCGGATAATGCCGCTGCACCAACAGTCACCCAGATAATAGTACCTGTCGAACGCAGGGTTCGCATAAGGCTGTCCCAGACCAGGCCAAGCGATGCTTCACCACGTAGCAGTGCAATGATAAATACAGCCACTGCACCCATACCGGCCGCTTCCGTAATACCGGTTACACCACCATAAATTGAACCCAGTACAATACCGATGATGGTGATGGGTGGTACAAGGCCCTTACCATTTTCCCAACCCTTCATGGCTCGTTCTCGACCAAATGCGAATATCACCAACAGCACACCCACAATGGGGATAGCGCCAAGATAGGGTAGGTGGTAGCTCATGCCGAGAAATAACGGGCCGTCGTCCGGCGACAGGTCGGCATTAATACCAGTCAGGGTATAAACCAGTGCTCTGATAAAGAGCAAAGCGAATATACCGCTTATAACGAGAGCGAGGAAACCACCGAACATTGCGACTTTTTCGTTACCCTCAGGGTGATCCGCTTCAGGCTCTGGCAACGGTGCCAAAGACGGATTCATCTGAGTACGGACAATGATATAAATGATGAAGAAACTTGCCAGCATAAAGCCCGGGATAAAGGCGCCAGTAAACAATGCTTTTATCGATGTTTCTGTAATCAGACCGTAGATGATTAATACAATAGAAGGGGGAATCATCGTACCCAGAGAGCCAGATGCACAGATGGTGCCAATGGCTAGATTCTGGTTGTAACCGAGGCGAAGCATCTGAGGTAATGCGATTAAGCCTAGCAAGACAATTTCGCCGCCAATAATTCCGGACATTGCTGCCAGCAAAACGGCCATCAGTGAGGTAACAATTGCAATACCGCCGCGAGTCCTACTAAGCCAGAAATTTAGCGAATCGTACATCGATCGAGCGACGCCGGAACGTTCCAACAATGCCGCCATGAAGATAAACAACGGCACTGAAATGAGTACATATTCTGTCAGTAGATCGAATATTTTCTGCGTCAGAATATACAACGGCCCGGTACCGGGACGAGAAGTAAGCAAACCCTCGCCGAAACTTAACGGATCGAATAACAGGCTTGGCTCAAACTTCATCACCAAAACCAGCAAAGCCAAAGCGGCCGAAGCCAGGCCCAGTGGCATGCCAATGGCCAACAGGAAAATTAGTCCCAAGACTAATATGAGAGAGATTGTTCCGACATCCATCAGCTTGCACCTACGCTGCGTTTAATTTGTTCCAACTCTTCTTTATCGAGATCATCGGCTTTTGTGTGCTCGCCCGGCTCGATGTTCCAGTCGGAAATAAGATTGACTGCAGCTTGAATTGAAATAAGGGCGACCATGATAAGAATCATGGGTTGTACCGTAGCCGGTATAGGGGGATCGAAGGCGGTGCCAAACATTTCCCATTTATAGAACTTAACGATAAACACCTGTTTATAGCTGCCGTAAATCAGGAAGAATGCAAAAATCCACAACAGCGTTACAGAGATGATGTCGAAAAGGTGCTGTAACCAACGCGGTACCATATCGTAGAGCAGAAAAATTCGTATGTGGCAGCGCTGTTGCATCGCATAAAAGCCAGATAGTAAAAATACGTATCCTGCTATCCAAAGTGTTAGTTCATTTGCCCAAAGTGTGGGCGCTTCAAAAACGTAGCGCAGAAAAACCTCATACAACATGATTGATGTCATCGAGATAATCAGAATCATTGTGATGCGACCAACAAACAAAGCAACGCGGTCGATAGGGCGCCAATGCGGATACTCCATAGCCGCACAACGTACGCCACGGATACCGAACACAAAAATGATCGGCATTAGTATTAATACAGCCCAGTCAATTGGGTCGGCGAAACCGCCAAAAAGACCTGGCAGGTCTGGCGTTATGTCTTTGCGTTGGTGGAGTTCACTTATTTGGTCAAGCAGACTTTGGCTGGTTGGCGTAATAAAATCGAGAATATAAGCCGGCGTATGCCAGGTCGCCCAGCCTGCACAAAATATGAAAGCGAATGGTAATAACCATTCTATGGGGCTGCCGGATTCATCTTTCATGGCCTTCCTCCTGTTAAGGTATTATTTTTGCATGCCGCGCTGGCGTTTTACGCTTGGGGCCAGCCTGTTTGGTCTCGCGGCACTTTCGTTATGATTGTGCGCTTTCCGGTATTGTAGTTCTAATCAGATTGCTGGCGACTGCCTGGATTGGTAGTCTCAAATTACAGGAAAATTCTTCCCCAAATAACAACAGGGCCATAAAGGCCCTGTTGTACTGACAAGAAAACGAAATTCGTTGCCTTGTTTACTTCATTGCGCCTAAACCTTTCAGGAAGGCAATGTGGCTTTCCAGAAGCGCTTTTGCTTCTGGAGTAGTAGCGAACTCAGTCCAGCCTTTCTGAACAGCGTCACGATACTTAGCCAACTCTTCTGGAGCCCACTCATACAGATTAACGCCTTTAGCACGCAGATCTTTAGCAGTCTGAGCGTTCTTAACTTCGTTAATACTGGCATTTTTCAAAGCAAGCGCCTGCATGGCAACTTTCAAAATGGCTTGATGGTGTGCCGGCATTGCATCCCAAACACCTTTGTTACAGGCCAAATGGTCTGCGGGCATTGAGTGGAAGCCAGGAAAGTTGGTGTGATTAGCGATATCGTACAGACCCAGGCCAACATTGTTGGTCAGGTTAGCCGCGTCAGCACCGTCGATAATGCCAGACTCAAGGGCGGTGAAGATTTCGTTGAAGTCCATCACGATTGGAGAAGCACCAAGGTTTTTGAAAACCAGGGTAGCCATGCCAGGAGGTGAACGGAACTTCCAGTTTTTGAAATCTGCAACGTTACGAATAGGTTTGGTTGAAGACAGTGATTCAGGACCTGGAATCCACCAGCCTACGAATTCCATACCATGGCCGTTATACAGGGCATTCAATTTGTCGTAACCGCCACCATGCAGTAACCAGGCCATTTGTTGGTAGGGGTTTAGATAACCGCCCAACAGATCGCCGGCAAACTGGAATGCAGGGTTTTTACCGGTTTGGTAAGCACCACCGGTCATATCGCAGTCGAGAATGCCGGTTGCGGCAGCATCGAATGTTTCAGCAGATTTAACAACTGCTGATGAGTAAAACATTTCAACCTGAATTTCACCATTAGACATGTCAGAAATGTCTTTGATGAATTCAGCGGCCATCTGGCCAGACAGGGTTTCTGTCGAGAAATGAGTTTGAATACGCAGTTTGGTGTCTACTGCCTGAGCGGTACTTGCGGCAATAGCAAGTGCCAGTGTAGCCACACCGGTAGTAGCTAATTTAGTTACCGGTTTTAGGGATTTAAGCATGTTACTCCTCGTTGCTTTGATATAAAAAATCCAGCTCCCGTACAACAATTGCCAGGTCTGAACCCGTTTAGTCAATTGACTAAATTCTGTCTATAAAAATATATCGTATATTATGACGTTATTTCGCAATTAATGTCTAACTCGTTGGTGCCAATTCACTCATGCGACGACTAGCATCCTCCAGAAGATCATTCA
>JBLHGU010000004.1:0-82006 GCA_047615875.1 Parasphingorhabdus sp. | reverse complement strand
TAGACCCACTACATGAAATGACTCTGGTAAAACTGTCATCTCAACCAAAGCCCTTAATGATGGAACTGGATCTTAACCAACTTGTGGGTTTTGACCGGCTTGGGGAAAGCCTGACAGATAGTTAAGGCGCTCAACAGGATAATTGATCTCTAGGTATTATTCTGATTCTTACTTATTTGCCTGTTGTTTTTGCGTTGGGCAGATTTTCCGAAAAGCGACGATGCAACGTCTCAGCCAGTACTATTACAAGTAAAATCGTCGGAGGCGTTTCTAAATGCACGAACTTTCTATGTTGCGGTATTCAGGCGACCTGCCTGTCCCGCATTTCTCACCAGTCGGATCGAGGAATTTGAATTTATTATTGAATGCTGCACCAACCAGGGAAACTCTTTAGTATCGTCTATTGTCTAATCCGTCCTATCTATCTTTCAGAGCAGACTCAGACTTTACAAACTCAACTGACACAAACATACTCATTTGAACCACTGATCGAATTCCAGAAATTCGATTCTAGACATTAGAACAATCATTCCACTTTTGGCGTAACACTAACACCAGAATTGGTCGACGATTCAAATAAACCCCAAATACGAGAACCTACTCAATGTCACTAAGAATTAATGATCAGGCACCAGATTTTTCGGCGATGACCACCGAAGGACAAATCCAGTTTCATGACTGGCTAGGTGATGGATGGGGGATATTGTTCTCTCACCCTAAAGATTTCACGCCGGTTTGCACTACAGAACTGGGCTATGTTGCAAAGATGAAGCCTGAGTTTGAAAAGCGCAATTGCAAAGTAATCGGCTTGAGCATAGACCCAGTAGAGAATCATGCCAATTGGGCCAAAGATATAGAAGAAACTCAAGGTTGCGCGGTTAATTTTCCGATGATTGGGGATACCGATCTCGCTGTTGCCAAAGCCTACAATATGTTTCCCGCTGATCTGGAAGGATCATCGGAAGGTCGAACAGCCGCAACCAACGCAACAGTTCGAACAGTATTTGTTGTTGGACCTGATAAAAACATCAAACTGATGATGACGTACCCGATGACAACCGGCAGAAATTTTGATGAGATTCTGCGCGTTATCGATTCCATGCAACTTACCGCAGCGCATAAAGTAGCGACGCCGGTAAACTGGAAGCAAGGTGAAGACGTGATCATTGTGCCTGCGGTTTCAGACGAAGACGCTAAACAGAAATATCCCGATGGTTGGAAAACATTGAAACCCTATTTGCGGTTAGTTAAGCAACCCTGAAAACAAATCTGATGCGTGCCTATGATCGACCTTCAAAGCGATCATAGGTTGGATAGTTAATAGGTACATACCAGAATTTTTCGAACAAGCAAAATAGGGTTATATAACTGGGTATATATCGTTTTGTTGAATGGTTGAGTCAAATTGGAAATACCTGTCTGGCTTTGGCATACTAAAAACTGACGGACGTTGAACTGGTAACTTTTTGCTGTACATACATTACCGGCGAACATATGCTCAGAAGAGTACGAGTTTCAGAGGGGAAAGAGTGTTAGTAACTGGTGCTTCCGGTGGTGTTGGTTCCGGTGTATCCAACTTTGCAGAGTACGCGGTGCGAGTGGCTACGAAAGACGCACCAATCGATGTTGTAGTAGATATCGTATCAGGCTCTATGCTGCCAGATCTTATTGAAATACTCAGTCCCCAGGGAAGATACGTAACCTGTGGAGCAATGGGGGCCAATAGTTGAAATTGATATGCGTCGGGTGTATTTGAAGAATCTTGAATTACATTGTGCATCACAGGGCATTCGCCAGGATTTTAAAGCTATTCGCGACTACTCTACCTCGGGTAAAATTAAGCCATTGGTTGGCGGAATATTTCAGCCTGAAGAACTTGGCCACGCAAAAGAAGAGTTCAAATTAAAAACGTTTGTTGGCAAGCTCGTAATAAAGGTTTGCTAGTCATCTAATGAAGAAACCTGAAAAAATGCATATCCTGATATTTCAGCACGTGGCGGCGGAACATGTTGGCCGATTTGGTGCTTTGCTTGAAGCTGATGGCGTGAGAACAAAAGTAGTTTCGCTGGATCAGGGGGAAGCGATTCCTGAGCTGAACGGTTACGATGGGCTATGGGTATTAGGCGGCCCAATGCAAGTATGGCAAGAGAAAGAGTTTCCCTGGCTAATTGCTGAAAAAGCTGCCATCAGGGAAGCCGTAGTGGAGCGACAACTGCCCTACTTTGGTCTTTGTCTTGGCCATCAACTTCTGGCAGACAGCCTGGGTGGTGAGGTCGGAATATCGGCGACACCTGAAGTTGGAGTTCTTCCGGTAACCCTCACCGAGGCGGGTCGAAACAGTGTATTTTTTAAAGGTGCAGAGCTAAACTTTAATTGTATTCAAGGCCATGGGGCGGAGGTGAAAACTCCACCTGCTCATTCTGAGGTTCTTGCCTATTCAGACCGCTGTAGTATCCAGGCTCTTGCCTATGGGCATAATACGGTCAGTATGCAGTTCCATTCCGAGCTAACCCTGGAAATGATCGATGCCTGTCTGGAACTACCAGAGTACAAAGCAGACTTCGAAGCGTTGCTCGGCCTGGATGGCATAGAAGCATTTCGTAAGGACTGTATAAAGTCAGTCGCTATGTTTGATGCTGATGCAAAGCTTGTTTACCAAAACTGGATGAAATGCGCAACTTCGGAAAATATTGTGTGGCGTTAATCTTCTCAATATACTCGGCTCAGCCACTCAAAGAATAAGCGAGTAATTATAAAAGTCTTGCAAAACTTTTTTATAACCGAGTTTCTCATAAAGGTGCTGACCCGCTCTATTGGTAAATGCCGTACTCAAGTCCATTCTTGCAGCACCATTAGCTCTTGCATACTCTGATGCTTTGTTCATTAACAATTCCCCAACACCCCGTTTTCTGGCGTTCTTTTCAACAAAAAGATCATAAAGAACAAATATCTTAACTGCCTGAACAGAGCAGAAGGTTGGGTACATTTGGACGAATCCACAGATAGCGTTTCCATCTATGGCAACATGAATTACGGACTCATTGTTTTTAATGCGCTCGGCAATATAATTCGTTGCTAACTCCAAATCGGCTTCGCATTCATAAAACTGACGATATAGATCAAATAATATCGCGACATCAGATATGTGGGATACATCGGCTCGGATTATCTTCACTTTAAAGCCTCCAGATTAATTCCAAGTTGTCAGGTAAACACTCACGATAGCACAGGATATCGTTGTTATTGAATACTAAAAATATTTATACTTATTCTGGAATAACAATTACTACGACTTCTTAATTTGGCTCCAAATCAAGTAATATAAATCCAAATTTGACCGCTATCGACCTACCAGCATCTTTTTTTATCCATTTACCGAATTTACATTTTAAAAGAATCATTTTATATTTCTAGCTACCGAATGCTCTTTTAAAATTATTATTGATATAGGGCACGGTTTACTTAAACAACTAAAACTACGGGGACTATGTATATGTCGATTTCTGATACTGCTATGAGCTTCTTTGATGCCTGCGAAACAGGAGAGGGATGGGATGGCTGCAAGGAATACTGTCATGAGAATGCAACATTTTCATCTCAAACAGGAGCACTGGCGGAAATTAATACGTTGGGAGGCTATTGTGACTGGATGCAAGGTCTGCTTACTCCGGTTCCAGATGGGCACTACGAATTACTTTTTTTCGCGGCTGATGAAGCTCGAAATACTGTTGCGGCCGTTGCTGTATTTCACGGCACCCAAACCGGTCCTGGTGGACCCATTCCACCGACGGGAAAAACCGTTGCAGCAGACTATGTGTACTCCATGGTGTTTGAGGGCGATCGTATCCAGCATATGACAAAAATATGGAATGACACCATCAGCCTACAGCAATTAGGCTGGGCATAGTTAAAATTAGGGGAACAGGTCCAAAGTAGAAGTTGTTGAGGCTTAACAATTTCTACTTTGGCGCCCATCTAACGACTACCAATTGCACTGATTTGATGGCAATTCTCTGCGCCACTCCTCGCCATATTGATTGCTGCCGATCTCAAAACAATTGCCATACCGGTCTCGTAGCAGACTCCGTTGGGGGGTGGGCGGACTGGGCGTATAGCCGTTGTTGTTAGAGTAGTTTGAGGAAGATCCGTTGTTATTGGACAGAGAGTGCCAGAGAGCACCACCCAGTAATAGCCCACCCAACACATAGGCACCACGCTTGGAATGATGTCTGCGCTGTTTATGTCCATGACGCTGGTTATTTCGCCCATCATGGCGGTAATTTGCATGATTTCGTTTATTGCCGTGCCGATAAGCTCGGCTGGAGTTACTGTAGGAGTGACTACTACTGTTGCCATAATAGCCGTGATTTCGGGAACCGCCGGCATTGGCAGACGTGGAAAGAAATACCAGTGCGGTAGTTACTGTTAGAAAAATCAGCTTCATCATTGTCTCACCTCTTAGAATAGTTTCTGTTACCCGTTGGTCGGTAGGGTAACGAACTAGGATAAGATATCTAAAGTCAATGAATCTTAGCTGAACAGCCCGAAAGTCTGCTTGCGCTAAAGGCATTGAACAACCTCTTCGCTCATCTGCTATTGTAAGTTTGAATAGCCACTCAACGTCAAACCCTGCAATAAATTTTTAGAAAGAGCTAATTTTTACCAATGATTGAACACAAACTGGATATTACTCCCACGGTTACGGTTTATAAGCTTCTCGAGGCTTATCCTGAGCTTGAAGATGTTTTAATCGGCATTGCCCCGCCTTTCAAAAAACTGAAAAATCCGATTCTGAGGCGATCTGTTGCAAAAATTGCCACCTTAAGACATGCGTCTACTGTCGGCGGTGTTCCACTAAATCACCTTGTAAATGTCTTAAGAGAGTTCGTCGGCCAGTCACCCAGTCAGGAAGACTATGAAGATATTAACTACTTCACTGCTGAACCCGACTGGTTTGAAAAGAAGAGTGTTGTTCTTTCTATAGACGAGCAAAAAGATAGTAAGAATAATGAAATGACATTAGGTCCGATATTAAGAGGGGCGAAAAAATTAACTAAGGGTCAGATCCTGGAGTTAAAAACTTCTTTCCTTCCAGCACCGGGGATAGAGGTTATGAGATCCAAGGGATACCAATCCTGGTCCATTAAAGGTGAAGGTGAAATGGTGTTCACATACTTTATGAAAAACAGGTAACTGAGCAGAATTAAAATTTGCTCGTCTAGGTTAGATATCAAGCAGCTACGTACTTGTAGGTACTTTTTATAGAAACCTGTGGAAATACCCTGTAATAATTGGCTACTACATGCAGGCAAAATTCTCCAAAACTAAGCCAATTGCACAATACTTGTCTTTATCCCGGAGAATATCACCGTCCGCATTAGTTTCCATGTAAAGACAGTTATACATTTTCTGCAATTGCCCCGTTATTTCGTTAAACTGTTTTCTATTCGATATCTCAATTTAGGCGGTTTCTGGTGGTCGAAGACAACACTAGGCGAAAACTGACGACTATTCTGGCAACTGATATTGTCGGATATAGCCGCCTGATGTCAGAGGACGAGGCCGACACGCTGACGCGTCTCAAAGCAGATCTTCGAGATATATTGGAACCAAGAATTGCAGAAACTCGCGGACGTCTCATCAAATTGATGGGAGACGGCGCACTAATTGAGTTTTCCAGTGTTGTGGATGCGGTCAATTTTTCTGTAGATGTTCAGCAGTGTGTAGGTATCCGCAATAAAACTATCCCTGAAAACCGTCGTATCGAATATCGCATTGGCATAAATGTTGGAGATATTATCGTTGATGGTGATGATATTTATGGTGATGGGGTCAATGTTGCCGCACGACTCGAGTCTTTGGCACCATCTGGGGGAATTTGCGCCTCAGCACAAGTTGCAAAGGAAGCATTGGGTAAAACTGACGCCGAATTCTCGAATGCGGGAATACATACCCTAAAGAATATAAGTACTCCTCTCGAAGTATGGTGTTGGCCTAAATCCTCTGCCGTAAAATTACGTCGAAATAGAAATGACAGGATAAAGGGCACCACTGTAGGCATTTCAATAGTCATTGTCTGTGTGATTATTGCGCTTTTATTCATCTTCTTAAGGGATATTGAGTCGGCCTCAACTAGTCCAAGAATTGCTGTTATACCATTCGATAATATTGGTAATAATCAGGATGATGCCTATTTCAGTGATGGCCTTTCCAAAGATATAAACGCCCTTTTATCGAAATTTTCGAACTTATTTGTCATTGCTTCCAGCTCGGTTAGAGATTTCAAGGGGGCCAGTTGTGAAGAGATAGTAAAAGAGCTTCAAGCTGATTATATACTTAATGGCACGGTGCGAAGATCTGCTAGCAAATTAAGGGTTACAACAACTTTCATTGATGGAAAAACCTGTCGTCAATTAGATTCCCCTGGCCCTTTTGACCGTAATCTCGATACCGAGAATGTATTTGATATTCAGCTTGAGATTGCGAAAAAGGTTGTGGCAGAAGTAGGATCGGCGGATGCGCCTTTGTTTAACTCAAATATTCAAAGAACCATTCGACAGAAGATTCCTGAGAATTTGAGCACCTATGAATGCGTCCTGCTTTCTTACTGGTTTTATGAGTCTTTCGAACCAAATCGTCACAGAAAGGCTCACACTTGTCTGGAAAAAAATTTAAAAATTGATGTTGATTATTCGTTGGGCTGGTCTCGTTTAGCGTCCAGTTATAACGAATCAAAGAAGTATGCAATTGATACGCCTGAAAATTGGGCCGAACTTTCCCGTGACTCTGCTAATCGAGCAATTAGTCTTGATCCTGATAATCCAAATGCTTATTACGCATTGGCAATTCTCACACAGATGACGACTCAAAATCTGGACGAATTTCGCAGCTTTGCAGAGAAAGCTATAGAACTTAATTCTAATGACGCGTTCGTTCTGGCCGATCTAGGTACCTGGATGGGATACGCTGGGCAGTGGCAGAAAGCTAAAGAATGGGTATCGAAATCAATGCAATTGAATCCAAAACACCAGAGCTGGCTATTTCAGACCTGGCATCTAGATCATTTTCTCAGAGGGGAGTATGCAAAATCCCGTGACTATGGATTAAAAATGAATCTGCCCAAAAACTACATGGTACAAGCCAGCATGACCGCTGCTTACGCTATGAACGGAGAACAAAAGAAAGCAGAAGAAACATTGATGAATTTATTAGAACTTAGACCAAATTATCCAGATGATCCCAGAGCTCCCTTCCGTGCACGTGGCATGCCAACAGAACTCGTTGAGAGAATTATGCAAGGGTTACGTAAAGCTGGGCTTGAAGTTCAACAATCTAAATAGTTTCACACCAATCAATAGTCTTCTAATTTAGGGCAATAAATATGAATGAGCAAGAATTTCGAGAAAAGTTAAACGAGAAAGGTTATAGCGAACCAATAGCCCGAAAGTGGGAGCCTAATCTGGATAAAGAAATGCATGCGCATGATAAGTCGGCCATGGCATTTGTTACCGAGGGTGTTTTGACGATTGTGTATGAGAGCGATTCTTTTGCATATGGGCCCGGCGAATCCTGTGAACTTTTGGCAGGAACATTGCATACGGAAAAAACTGGACCCGAGGGAGCTACATCACTCCTGGCTTATAAGTAGTTGAACTCAATAACTGGGTATTAAAATGACAGATTCTCACTCCGCATTTGTAGGCGAAATACCGCAAAACTACGAAAAATATCTTGGTCCGCTAATTTTCAGGGAATACGCTGAAGATCTCGCCAATCGTGTTATCGCGCCGTCAGGTGGAGTGGTACTTGAAACCGCTGCTGGTACAGGTATGGCAACTCGTCAACTACGTGATTCATTAGCCGACAACGTACACCTGGTAGCAACTGATCTTAATGCGGACATGTTGGATGTTGCCAAAAGTAAATTTCAAAATGATGAGAATATAGAGTTTCAAACTGCAAATGCTCTCGAACTGCCGTTTAAGGACGCTACTTTTGACGCGGTAGCCTGCCAGTTTAGTGTGATGTTTTTTCCCGATAAATTAGTCGCGTTACAGGAGGCCGCAAGAGTATTAAAACCTGGCGGAGCGTTTGTTTTCAATATTTGGGATTCGTTCGAACACAATCACTTTATACGAACGACTAATAGTAAAATAGCAGAATGTCTACCGGATAATCCGCCAGATTTTTTTGGTGTTCCCTATGGTTACTATAATATCGATGTCATCAAAGAGCTGCTGTATAGAGCTGGATTTGCTGATATTGAGATATCGGTTTTACCTCGAACCAGTTTTGCGGAAAACGCGCGCCAGGTTGCTCTCGGTTATGTTACGGGCTCACCAGTGCGTCTACAAATTGAGAAGATAGATGCAGCATCGCTGCACCGAATTGTTGATCAAGTCGAACAGGCTATCGGAAAGGAATTTGGTTTTGAATCTGTTACGGCAAAAATGCAGGCGATAGTTTTCACAGCCCATTTACCGGAATAGGAGGAATCATGGAATTTCTGCTAAAACTTCGCAAGTAACCAGAATATGCTTTGCTAACCAGGATTGGATTATTTCTAAATGCGAATCTCTCTACGCAGGCGTTTTTACGGTAAAAGAAAAGCCATTGCGCCATTGGTATTTCTATTTTCCTCTGGAACATAACGTAGGATGAGTAAAACCCATCGAAAGAAATCCAACAGGGTGGAAATAACAAACTACAGCGGACATCTTTTATCGCGAGAAACCTGTTTTTTGATCACCAATCTGACAGTCAGACACAAGATGATGGGTTTCACCCACCCTACGACTAGTTTTTAGCTCCTAAATTTTTGTCCCTTAGGAGGATAAACATACCTGAGACAACAATCAGTCCGGATCCAGTCAGCATTGTCGGGTTTAGCTGCTCACCGAACAGCAAGACGCCGAAAGCGATCCCAAACAATAATCGGGTGTATCTGAAAGGAGTGACGGCTGAAACCTCTCCAGTTCGCATAGCTTTCATTAAGCAAGCGTAGGCTGCAACGCCAGACAGCATGGCACCCAATAAGTAAAGTGTAATATTGCTATCGGGGTACACAAACTTGATGCCCTGCCAGATCGATAACAAAATACCTGCAACGACAATCGACAGGAATCCGTATAACCCCAAAATCGACGTGCTTAAAGAGGACGGCGCAGCACGGCTCGCAAGATCTCGGCCCGCAAAGCCCAACATTCCAAGAACTGCCAGAATCGAGAGCATGGAAAAGCTTTCAGTACCTGGCTGAATTATAACAACCACGCCCACCAGACCAATAAATATTGCAGCCCACCTTCGTAAGCTGACTTTCTCCCTAAAGACCAATGCGGCACCCGCAACTACGACAATTGGTGTCGCCTGAAGAATTACTGTTGCTGCGGATAATGAGGAAAGTGAGATGGCAAGCACGTAAAACAGGCGACCAAAAACCTCGAAACAGACTCGAAGCAACATCGGAGGAGAAATGACATCAGAATTAAAAAGACGTTCCTTTTTGAGTACCGCCACCCAGGCAAACACTAATGCACCACCTAAACCAAAAATAATCAGGATTTGGCCAACTGGAAGTACCATAGACACCGCCTTTATAAGTACATCCTCCACTGCAAAAACCGCCATTGCAGTAACCATCCACAGACCACCAATTAAGTTTTCCCTTCGATCAGTTTCGAATTTTTTACCCACTAAAGGTCCGTCCATTATTTCAATATATCTGCTATGAATTACTACACTATTCAGTTCTATTCTACGCTGGTTCACAGCTGGCTGAATCTAGACATATTGTTGCCGCTTTTTAGATATTTGAATATCCGATAGAAAGGCGGGCCAGCATGGATCCGTACTAAATTGATCCAACCGACTCATCTGACATTTGAATATATTATTCCGGCGACGCTTAAGTGCGTTACGATTTAAGTTAAAAAGTACAGTTTCGCATAAATATTAGGTTTTGCTGGTAAACTTCTCAGATAGAATACTCTTTAACTTCAGAAGACCTAATCCGGTCTTTTACTAAAAGCCCGATAGTTGTTTGTTTACTCCCCGATGCACTTTTTTGATGTGGAATTTAAAGTAGCCTGCGATGCAAGATGTTTCCGAATGGTTGGTTAGTCTGAACCTTGCCCAATACAGCGGCGACTTTGAACAGAATGATATCAACTTAGGCCTACTTCCTCACCTAACAAGTGACGACCTTAAAGAGATAGGCGTTTCATCCGTAGGCCATCGACGCACCCTACTCGAAGCAATTAAAACTCTGCCTGAAAACAATGCCGGCCTTGTTGATGAGCCAGCGTTAAGCGATACACTGACACCGGGCAGAGTCATTGAAGCCGAGCGTCGTCAAATAGCAATTATGTTCTGCGATTTGGTGGGTTCAACCGCCTTATCTCAAAGCCTTGATGCGGAAGAATTGCGCGATGTTTTACAGGCTTATCAAGATGCTGTTTCGAGCGCAATAGTGCGGTTTGAAGGGCATGTTGCAAAATATCTGGGCGATGGCGTTCTCGCATATTTTGGTTGGCCAACGGCCTATGAGGATCAGGCTGATCGTGCAGTTCGCGCAGGACTTGCCGCGATTTCAGCGGTTGCAAAACTTAAACTTGATACTAATCAAAAGTTATCGTCGCGTGTGGGGATCGCTACTGGCCAGGTTGTGATAGGTGATCTCGTCAGTGAATCCGGTCGTGATGCCGAGGCTGTTACCGGGGAAACACCCAATCTGGCCGCGCGCTTGCAAGATCTAGCCGACAACGATCAGGTTATGATAGATGCCAATACAGTGCGGCTGATTGGAACCGCATTCAAACTAGAGGATATAGGAAAGCATAGTCTAAAGGGATTCCACGTGCCCGTATCAGTGTGGCGCGTAGCCGGTGAAAATGAGGTAACAAGTCGTTTTAAAATGACTCGACCAGCAAAACTTGCACCATTTATTGGTCGTCAACACGAACTAGGACTTCTATTGGATGGATGGTCTCTGGCGAAGGCAGGTGAAGGCCAAACAGTGGAACTATGTGGAGAAGCGGGCATCGGCAAGTCCCGGATGATTCAGGCTTTGTTTGACACTGTCAACGAAGACCAGAAGTACTGGTTACATTATCAGTGCTCGCCACATCACACTAATAGCGCCTACTTCCCAATCATACAAAGACTAGAAGCAGCTGCTAGATTTGCGCACACCGACAATGTTGAGACCCGGTTAGATAAATTAGAAACACTGCTTGGTTATTTGGGGCAAGAGATACAAGTTAACGCACCACTTTTCGCAGCATTGATGTCTCTACCTGGCGATAAACGTTACGGAAAACTTGACCTAACGCCAGAACAACTTCGCGTAAACATTTCAAAAGCATTGATGGATCAGGTACTGAATCTGGTAAGTACTCGACCTATACTTGTTGTGTTTGAAGATACGCACTGGATCGATCCAACCACTCAGGAATTTCTCGACCAACTAGCATCCCGTATCGGTAATACTTCGGTGCTGATGATAAGCACTTACCGCACTAGAAGTATACGTTCTCAGGCACCCATTTCCAATCTCACTTCTATTACTTTAAATCGTCTAAGTCGATCCCAGGGCAGAAAGATTATCGAAGGTACAGGGAGAGTGGTTATTCAGGATGACGTTATCGATCAGATCATATCGCGCAGCGACGGGGTCCCTCTTTATATAGAGGAACTAACGCGCACAATTGAGGAGGCAGGCGTTGAAGCCAGTTCAACAGATATACCAGAATCGCTACAGGCCTCACTGACAGCACGTTTGGATCGACTAGGCGATGTTAGAGAGATCTTACAGATTGGCGCTATTATTGGAAGAGATTTCAGGCATGATTTACTCGCCACTCTGTTGAATTGGCCAGAACAAAAAATGCTTGATACTGTCGAACAAATGTTGGCTTCAGAACTCGTTTTTCAGCATGGTGTTGCAGCTGACATAACTTACACGTTTAAGCATGCACTTGTGCAGGATGCCGCCTACCAGTCACTTCTCAAACGGACGCGCCGAAAGTTACACCAACAAGTAGCAGAATTAATAGAACATAGATTTCCTGAGATCATACATACCCAGCCGGAGTTATTGGCGCATCACTATGCCGAAGCTGGTTTATTAGAAAAGTCCGCAAACTACTGGTACAAAGCTGGCCAACGAGCCATTGAGCACTCCGCCAATCTGGAAGCTATCGTGCATCTAACAAACGGCCAGTCACTTTTACTTAAACAACCTGAAAGTGCCAACAGGGACACTCAGGAATTGAATTTTTGCCTGGCCCTTGGGCCTACATTCATGTCAACCAAGGGTCTGGCATCACCTGAAGCCGAACAAGTCTATTCGCGCGCCAAGCAGCTTTGCGAGCATATGACTGACGCCGCGTTATCATTCCAGGCGGCCTGGGGTCTCTGGCTGGTGTACCAGCAACGGGGCAAAATTGAACAGGCACAATCGGCGAGCGACGAGGTTCTGTCACTAGCCGAGCAGCAGAGTAAAAATATCGACCATCAACTGCAGGCCCACCATGCTGCCTGGACCACTCAGCTATTTATCGGCAACAATTCAAAATCTCGTTTCCATACCCTGCAAGGTGATGCTCTTTACGATATTGAAAAGCACAGGAATCACGCCTTCCACTACGGCGGTCACGACCCAGGAGTTTGCGCTAAAACTACAGCATCCGAAGCGCTTTGTCTGATGGGATTCGCAGATCAGGCTGTGCAACTCGCCGTTGAAGGACTGTCGTTGGCGAAAAAACTATCGCATCCTTTTACTTTGGCAATGGCCCACTATTTTATAGCGCAAATCCACCAATATCGACAGGAGGCGGAGCTAGTGCGCACTAACGCACAAGTCACCATCACTCTGTGTGAATCCCATGGTTTCGAAAGTTTTCGAGCCCAGGCTGCAGTACTAATGGGCTGGGCGACTGCAGCAGAGGGAGATTGTGAACGGGGTATTGAACAAATTCATGCGGGATTAAAGGATTGGCAATCTACTGGTACCGGTATGCGGCGGCCTTATTTCTTAGCGCTCCTCGCGGATGCGTTGCTACGGGGCAATCGTGCTGCCGAAGCGATCAATGTAGTAGATGAAGCAGAGACTCTAATCCAGCAGTCTAGCGAGACTCGATGGTTGGCTGAAACAGTTAGACTGAAAGCTATGTTATTGGAACGAACGGAATCTAGTAGTATAGAGATTGAAAAAACCTACCTACGTGCTCTGGCAATCGCCAAGGAACAAGAGGCTCGTTGGTTGCATATAAGAACTGCAACAAGTCTGGCTCGATATTGGAGCAACCAAGGTAGAATAGCCGAAGCTCAAGACCTATTAAGTCCGCTTTACCTGTGGTTTACCGAAGGTTTTAGCACTATAGATTTGGTCGAGACCAGTACATTGCTGGATGAGTTATCCTGAATCTACTACCGTTGTTTTAGATCCATCTGCATCAGACATAGCCAGCACAGGTACTTGCCCCATCTGACGCGAAGTATTCAACCATTGTTCGTCCTTGTCATAGGGATCAACTTCGATATATTCAAAATCGATATTCTGCTGAACTAAGGCCAACCAGGCTCGCTGAGGAAATGGGCAATACCAGGCACTATATAGTTTCATAATTTACTCAAAATATTATCAGACTTCTCTTAGTCCGCATTTAGAAATTCCGCTGAGTTGCTAGCAGAAAAAACTCCGCTCAACCCTGCTCCTATCCGCACCGTAGAAGCCGTGACCTCAATCACCCTATCAAAAGACCTGAAGACAACACAACTTTATTCAGCTATGGCGTCGTCAGGCGCTTCTTCAGATTAAGGATTGTTGTGCATCTCGGTAACCATTTGCTCCAGTTGTCTATAATCTTCTTTCCAGACTCCAAACATCTCCTGGCTAACAACGTCGGGAAATATGTCTGCTTGATCATTTTCCAACGCAGTGAGCATGTTATCGACAGTTGATTCTGTGCTAGCTTTCTCCATTGGGAATTCAGCTGCTAGTGCCGTGTCAATGGGCCCCGGATTAACCGTGTGAACCGCAATATTTTTTCCCAATAGCTCATTACGAAACCCCTGGGAAAGGGAAAAAAGCGCAGATTTTGATGCTGAATACCCGCCTACCACCGGGAAGTTTACGAACGCAACGATCGAAACTATATTCACAATAGCGGCATTGAGCCGTGTATCAAGCACTGGGACAAAGTGCCGAACCATATCCAGTGTTCCGAAATAATTGGTCTCCATGTCACGTCGCAGTAACTCGTCAGGTCCATCGAGCAAACTGGCAAAAGCCGCCACGCCAGCATTGTTAATCAGTATGTCGACGTCATTTGCCAGCTTCGCTGCCTGGTTTATCTGATCAGTAACGGTTATATCCAACTGCAATGGAATAACTCGATTATCATTAAAGCCCTGAAAAGTATCAGGGTTTCTGCTACCAGCATATATTTTTGCTACGCCTTTATCGAGTAATGATGTAACGATTTGGCGACCAATTCCACGGTTTGCCCCGGTGACTAAAATAGTTTTTTTTTAAAGTTCATTAGTTTTTATTCTCTTTTTTTGTTTAGTTGATGAATTAAGCTGCTGCTTGAATATCCCAGGCTCGAACCGCAAATGCCACATCGACTGGGGTATCAAACACGTGATTTGAGTAGTTACTAATTGTTTTCACTGAGATCGCTAGAATAATGTCAAGGATGTGACTCTCCGAATAACCCGCAAGGGTAAACTTATCGACATCGTCTCCGCCTGGACGTCCCCTGGAAACAACCATAGTCTGGGTGAATGCCCGAAGCGCAGACAGTTTCGAATCTGCTATGGGTTCATCGTTACGAATAGCTTCGGTTACTTCGAATGGCACCATTGAAATATTGTCGGCGACAAAACTGTGTGCAGCCATGCAATAGTGACACTCGTTTTCGCGGCTGATAGCTAGAAATACAATCTCTTGCTCTGCAGGTGTGAAACCGGAGTTCTCCCTGAAATTTGAATAGCCTTGCGTATATGTTTCCAACATGGCTGGGGAATTAGCCATAGTTCTGTACATATTAGGGATCATCCCCATCTTTGCCTTTGTATTCTCTAGTATTGCTTTTGCTTTCGGATCAGCATCGTCAAGCGACTTTGCAGTAAGTGTTAATTTGTAGGTTGATGACATTTTTTGTACCTTTATTATTGAGTTAATAAATGTTGATACTTCCGGTTTAAAATTTGATACAGAAGAAGCGATTTGGTAAATATAAGATGTGCGTAAATATTAATAAATAGTTTATAATGCACACTTAATATTTTTTTATGCACATACTGATAATGAATTGGGATGACCTGAGATATTTTTTGGCGCTGTCGCGGGAAGGTTCCGTGAGCGGTGCGGGTAGAGCGTTGGGGGTAAAGCACACGACCGTTGCACGCCGCATTCAGGCCCTTGAGCAGCACATGAGGACTCGTTTGTTCGATCGCTCCCGAAGCGGTTATTCCATGACCCAGGCCGCGGAAAATCTGTTTAATGATGTCTTAGAACTAGAGCAAAAAATACAGCAGGTCGATCACAAAACATCTGACCAGGATGCAGCCCTTGCAGGCATATTGAAACTAACTGTGGCTCACGATCTCGCAGATCGGCTCATTATTCCCGAGATCGGAAAATTTCTTAAGACCTATCCAAAAATAGAATTACAACTACTCATGACGACAGGCCTGATCGACCTCGCTGCCCGCGAGGCAGATATCGCAATCCGGCTGACAGCCTGCCCGCCCGAATACTTAGTCGGCCGTGAGTTAATGAAGCTGAGACATGGGATATATGGAACCGAAGAAGTATTGAATAACCTATCTGAACCCGTCAACGTCATACTCTTTCGAGGTGAGATAGATCATCCAACCTGGGTAACTGATCACTTTGAGAATGCAAATGCCATCTTACGAGTTGATGATGTTAGCTCCATGGCAACGGCAACCAGGAACGGCCTTGGGATTTCGAAAATGCCTTGCTTTATCGGTGATACCGAACCATCTTTGCGACGACTCGATCTGAAAATTCAATTATCAACATGGGGAGTCTGGTTACTTAACCACATCGACTTACGCGCAACCGCCAGGGTGAGGGCATGCAAAGACTTTCTCCAGGACACCCTGGAACGCAAGCAACATCTCATTCAGGGGGATAACTCTTTATACATATAGAAAGGGGCATTCATGATTTCAAAAAGAATATAGGAAGCACCCCAGGCCCATAATTGAACTGAACCGATCCTGGCTCCACACTTTATAACCCAGTGCCAAATAGTCCAGGATAACGACTAATCAAGCCAGTTACTATTTAAGGAAGAAATTCCTAATTCTTGCGTTGTTCAATTCTACGCTTCTGTCTTGCTTCAAGTGGAACTTGGAGACGTGCTTTTGGTAGAGGAAGTAGAGCAGACCTTCTAAATATTGATGGGTTTCACCCATCCTACGGATATTGTTAACCGCCAGAACTTTGGATGTAAATCCTTACTTAGTTTCTCGCTTTTTCTGGTTACGCCGCTTTTTCGTGTACAACTTTCCAGCCCGGAAAAACCAAAACAGATGGATGACACTGTAATGCTCTAGCGAGTTGCTTAGCTCGTTCGACACCCAAATTGATACGGTCATTTTCTATCGCAGAAATCGTTGATTGAGGAATTCCGGTTGCCTTAGCAAGTTCATTTTGACTCATTTCCTGAAGTTCTCTAATGATGCGAACTGATTCTCCTATTGATACATCAACCTGTGATTTAGCAATTCTATAATCTTTCATCTCATTTTCTCCGGTAGTCATGTGCAGTTACATTAACCACCTGCACGAGCACTTCGTTTTTCACAATTTTATAAATAATTGGATGTAGTTTATGAGTAGTGAGTTCCTGGCATGTATCAGTAACCTCTCTTCTAAATCATTTTGTCTACCTTTTTATAGAAGACGCCGAAGTAACTTAGGATGGGTGATTAGCCAACAGCAAACTCGCCTAACACCTCTACCAACGCATCCCTTACCCGAGCAATTTGAGACTCTGTGATAACCAGAGGCGGTAGCAGTCGGAGCACTGTGGGGCCTGCGGGCAGTGCCAGCACTCCAACTTCAAGCAGGCGTTGAATAACTGGTTTGACTTTTATCTTTAGCTCTATCCCAATCATAAGGCCCTGTTGTCTTATTTCACGAACCACTTTCAAGCTTTCACTATTAAGTTGCCGTGCAAGCCAGTCACCACGGGCTTTGGCGTTGTCACACAGGTTATTGTTTTGAATATAATCAATGGTCGCAATACAGGCAGCACTGGCGAGGGGATTACCACCAAAGGTTGAGCCGTGTTTTCCTGCTGCTGAGGCAATCTGCTCACTGCAAAGAACCGCCCCCATGGGCAACCCGCCTGCCATGGCCTTGGCTATGGTCATCATGTCTGGAACAATGCCGTATTTTTCACAGGCGAACATATGACCGGTTCTACCGAAACCGGTCTGGATTTCGTCGATTATAAGCAACACACCCCGTTGTTTGCATAAAGCCACCACGCCATCGATATAATCCGGATTCGCGGGCCTTACGCCACCTTCACCCTGTACTAATTCTAGAATAACGGCAGCGGTATTTTCGTCCATCACGGACTCAAGCTTATCGAGCTTGTTGTAGGCTACAAACTGGTGACCTGGAATCAGCGGTTCAAATTCGTCGCGGTACTTATGTGTCGCACTTAATGCGCCCATAGATCTGCCATGGAAACCCCGCATAGCACTAATAAAACCATTTTTACCTGTGGTTAAGCGGGCAAATTTTATGGCGGCCTCCATAGCCTCCGTGCCCGAGTTACACAGGAATGCACGATCGAGCCCCAACGGCGCAATACCTGCTAAACGCTGCAAGGCTTTGGCACGAACATCATTATAAAAAATGCCTGGGCAGGAAATTAACCTGCTAGCTTGCTCGGTAACAGCCTTAACAATCTCTTCATTGCCATGACCGAGACTAGCCACGCCAACACCTGCTACACAATCTATATATTCCTTACCCGTCTCGTCGAAAACAACAGCGCCGACTCCATGGGTTAAACAGATATCGCGCTTCGGATAAACTTCAAAACTGTGGGCCTGTTCGAGGCTAATTAAATCTGACATCATTCAATCCAGGTACCATAGCCATCCAGTGCGTTTTTAATTGGGTTTGGCGCCCTTCCATCGGCAATAATCACTTTTTTAACCGTGCCTCTAACCAGTTTATTTAACGCCATCATTTTGCGTTTCATTCTGCCATCGACTTTCTCTATCAGCGCTTCCATTTCAGCTCTCTCTAATCTATCAATAACCGAGGTGGGGTCATCCTTGTCTGTCAGATAACCTGGTGCCTCAATAAGCTGGATTACCGTATCAGCATCAATCGCTGCTTGCAGACAATTCACAATATCATCGTTTTCACTATTAATTGCCGTGCCGCTTTCGTCGCACAGGGGGATAGTTAAGACAGGGGTGTAGCCTTTATCCAGCAATGTGGTCAGCAAGTCGGTATTGATGGAAACCGGCTTACCAGAGAAATCACGCTTAAGCATTTTCTTGCCATTTTCCATGACGCGAATGCCTTTGTTTCGTCTACCCTTGATCAATCCTCCGTCGAGGCCGGTAAGGCCGATAGCGTTGATTTCATTTTGTTGGCAAAGCTCAACCAGGCGTTTATTTCTGAGACCACTATAAGCAAGCAGAATGGCATCTATAGCCTGTTGATCAGAGAATACACTGCTGATGCCCTTAACCGAGGTAACAACTTGCTTCGACATGCCCATCTGTGCGGCCACCTCGTCGCGTAAGGTGTTAGCGCCATGTACCAGAATAACGGGTTCTTCGAGGCTGGCCAGATCTTCGACAATGCCTTCAAGATTAATGGCTTGTCCACCGCCAATTTTTACAATAATCATTTAACCGGATCCACTCCTGGTTGATTTACAGGAAAGTCAAAAGTACTGTGATTGTCGATGGGTTGCCAGGAACTGTGTTGGTCCATGGAAAATGCCTTCGAACATATCACCTGAGTTTGGCCGAAGTAGGTTTGCTGCATCTGAAAGTATTCCGGGTGTTCGTTGAATTCCGAGCAAATTTGAATTCGATCAGAGTCAGCAACAAAAAAATTCATGGCACGAATGTATTGGCTGCGCTTCTTGATTACCTCGACTCCCTTATTAACAGCCGCTGCGAAATCGCCCTTATCAAATCGCTTTACGTAGTTAAAAAGCTTCTCTGCGCCTATCCTGCCCTCGGCCTTAACCTTTACGCCCCGAAGCTCTCCGTTGAAGAGAAATACTCTATGCCCGTCGGTAAACGGCATATTGTTTTCAACCTGAATTCCCTCATCCCTGAAAGCGCTGCGGGCATGGGCCAGAAAAAGCCTTGTGTCTGGAAAGTCATCTCGGTCATCTTCCCAAACTGGCCGAATAGTGTGGTGAAATTGCCAGTTATTCTGACTATCCAGCCAACAACAACCCCAGCCATGCCCCTGATACTCATTGCTATCTCTGGCCACCTGCTGGAAGGCCTTAAGATAAGGCAGCGGAGACATTGCTTCAACATTACGAACGAGCAGAAGTCGGCACATGGCAGTTTTATCTGGCGTATTCTAGATTGGGTGTAAGCCGCTGAATCCCAAAGCGGTTTGCTCATCAAAATCGTTCATCAAATTGAAGCATTGAACAGCCTGCCCTGCAGCACCTTTCATCAAATTATCGATAGCGCTCATCACGACCAGCCGATTGCTGTGGGGATCTATTTCGAAGCCAATATCACAATAGTTGGTGCCAGAGAGCAATTTGGGCTCGGGATAACGATAAATACCGGCTCTTTCCTTAACTATCCGAATAAACGGTTCATTGGTGTAATCTTCTCGATAGATTTTCCAAACGTCTTTTTCAGTTAAGGCTTGATTGAGAAACACATGGGAGGTGGCGAGAATGCCACGCACCATCTCGATGGAGGTAGCAGAAAAATGAATTTTGCTGTCCAACCCAAGATTCTGCAGCATTTCAGCAATATGCCGATGGCCGGTTGGCTTGTAAGATCTTACCGCACCACTTCGTTCCGGATGATGGCTGGCCTCACTAAAACTGTTACCACCCTCACTAGACCCTGCTTTCACTTCAACTACAGCCTGCTCTACCAGTCCGCGTTTAAACAACGGCCGCAATGCCAGGATGGTGGCCGTGGCATTGCAGCCTGCACCGGTTACCAAATTGGCACTTTGAATGGCAGAGCGATTTATCTCAGGTATCCCATAGATAAAATCCGTTAACAACTCAGGGCGGCTATGCGGTTCGCCATACCATTTCTCGAATAATTCAGCGCTCTGCAGACGGAAATCACCGCTTAAATCAATCATCGATGGGGCTAATTTTCGAAAACGATCAATTTCAGTCATGGCCTTGCCGTGGGGAAGACACAAAAACAGGAAATCGCAGGATTGCAAATCGTCGATAGACGAGAACTTCAGCTGGCAACGCTTGCGCAAATTCGGATGGATTCTGTGTACCGGCTTACCAGCGAAGCGCTCGGAGGTTACCTGCTGAATTGAGACACCGGGATGGTCAAGTAACAGACGCAGTAATTCTCCGCCGCTATAGCCACTGCCACCAACTATGGAAATTTTAATCATTTGGCCTCGCTGACCTTACAATTGGGCCAGGCCCTGCTGTACTACATAATCGATAACACGGCCGGGAATATCAACACCGGTCGTATCAATGCTATTTCTAAATTCCATGGTGTAGTTAACTTCGTTAACCAATAAGCCATCATCACTTTCAAACAGGTCGATGGCCAGCACACCGCCGCCCACAGCCTTGGCTGCCGACACACATATTTCTGAAAGCTCAGGGGTTAGCGGGCAATTACTAGCTGTAGCACCCCTCGCGGTATTGGTAATCCAATGTTCCGAAGAACGGTAGATTGCGGCAATACACTCGTCACCAACGACAAATGCCCGAATATCCCGACCCTTCTTGGCGACATACTTCTGGATAAAAAATATCGAGTGATGGTAGCTACCCAGCACAGTTTTATGCTCCAGAATGGTCTCTGCTGCGTCTCGATCGTTAATTTTCGACAGCAACCGACCCCAGGACCCGACCGCCGGCTTTAGCACGACCGGATAGCCAATCTCTTCTATTGCCTTCAGCGCTGACTGCTCAGTGAAGGCGATTCTGACCTCAGGCTGTGGGACACCGGCATCTTGCAGAGCAACGGCGGTAAGGATTTTGTCGCCGCAAACATTCGCCACATCGTAGGAATTGACACAAGTTATTCCGAGGCTCTTAAACAATCTTAAGGCATGTAATGCTCTGGAGTGATTAATACTGCGCTCGACGACGATATCCACATTGGGGCGATTCTTCAAGTCAAAAATCAGCTCCCGATCATCCAGCATCACCAGCTCAACCTGGGGATGCTCGTTAAACGAGGTAATTAAGAACTTTTCTTCGCGCCGGATTAGCGAGCTTAGAAACCCTACTTTCACTGTCCCCAATCTTCTTCCGCCTCAGGTGCTTCCTGTAATTTAACCGGTTCCACCCCAATGACCTCTAATTCGGTCCCACAATCACTACACTCGAGTAGTTCGCCTTTTACCACATCAGCACTGATCGCTACTTCGGCGCCGCATACTGGACATTCATTCATAATAAGTTCTCTGTTGGCATAATATTCAACCCGGGTCGGATTCTACGAAATCGCCGACTATGAAACAACGCACAATGGCATCAAATCCTCTTAAAATGGGATATCAGAGCGCTAAAGTCCGTCTTGTGCATAGCAAGTTACCAAAAGGAAATACCACCATTTCGGCTTGACCTCGACCTTGATTCAGGTACTACAATGAATTTTCTGATCACAATCGGCACAGAATTATGAAGATCGGCGATGTCACCAACAAGCTTGGCCTATCCATATCCAAGATTCGTTACTACGAAAAAACCGGCCTTATTCAGGCGCCGCCCCGGATCTCCGGAAAACGGGTATTCTCCAGTGATGTAATAACCGCTATTCAATTTGTGCAGCTATCCCAGGCGGCAGGATTCACTAACAAAGAGATTCGTGTATTGCTGGAGAATGCCCTGGACAAGCCCGTCGATAAAGGCTTGTTTGCGCCTCTGGTAAAGGAAAAACGCTGCGAGGTTCAAGCACGTATCAAGAGCCTGCAGATTATGGATGATTTACTTGCCGAGATGATGAGTTGCCGTTGTCGCAGCCTGCAAGACTGTGTGCAAATTGCTACCGATCGATCACATCTTTCAGCCACACTATAAATCCAAGGTTAATTTCCCACATGAAATATCAGAACAAACACCTGCTGGTTCTAATTGTGCTGCTTGCCTGTTTAATATCTACCATCGGCATAACCCAGGCCGCAGCGGCGACCGAAGCTCGAACACTGAAAGGTCTTGATGGTTCCGTCATTACTATCGAAGGCCAGCGAGAAAAACCTCTATACGTCAAATTTTGGGCTACCTGGTGCCCCCACAGTGCATGGCGCAGATGCCCCATCTTCAATCCCTGTACGAGAACCACAGTGACAACATCGATATTATCGCCGTTAATATCGGCTTTAACGAAACTATAGAGACAGTTTATCTGTATCGCGAAGAACACCAACTAACTCTACCGATGGCCTTTGAGCCTGATATCTGGCTGGCGAATTTATTGAATGTGCCCATAATGAGCGGTCTAAATATTCCGGTTGTTCCCTTCAGTGTACTAATTAATCTAAACGGCGAAGTTGTTCATCATACGCCCGGGGTCACAGGAATTGACGAGGCTATTGCGCTGCAATTAAGGATTGAGTAGGTTGGTCGGCTGAGTATCAATTCGTAACCTACAGAGATTTGTAGTAATTTTCGACACTCCAAATAAGATTATTGCGTTATTCGACTTTGCTGAATGATTTTCGACTTCATTTATAGTATATTAAAATTCGACATTAAGTAACATATTAGAGCTTATTTCGACCGCTATGAACGATATTCGACAGATGGAGCTTAAGTTTGAACAACCCCTGGCGTTTCAGGGGGCCATCCTGCCAAAGGGCAGCCGGCTGGTCGGTCTTGCCGCTCTTATACACGGACTAAAACTCCAGGCACCAGCGCGCGGACCGAGTTGCGTGTCGGAAGGCTATATCCGGGGCAGCCAGCGGCGCGAAGATTGCTGGATGTTGTACGACAAACGCTACTGGCCAGGCGACCTGGTGACGGACCATATCGGCTTCGCATTCAGTCACGAACTTATCGACCTGCTAGTCTTAAAGCGCACCTTTGATACCATCGATCCTGCCGTGATAGAAGAATTCATTCGCGGCGCTCCGACCGGTGCGCTGGCACGCCGTGTCTGGTTCTTTTACGAGACTCTCACTGGTAAGCGCCTGGCGCTAGAGGATGCGGGCACGGTCCGGGCAGTCGATGCACTCGATAACAAGGCATATTTTACGAGCAAACCCGAATTGTCCCGGCGTCATCGCGTGCGGAATAATCTGCTCGGCCATGGCGGTTATGTGCCGATCATCCGGCGCACGGCAAAACTGGAAGAATTCCAGAAATTGAACCTCCTCGAAAAGGCCGCGGAAACAATTGGACGGACGGGCGCGCATCGGATCGCCCGCGCTGCAAGCTTCCTGCTACTAGCGGACAGCCAGGCAAGTTTTGAGATTGAAGGCGAGCGCCCGCCCCGAAACCGTCTTGAACGGTGGGGCCGTGCCGTCCTGCAGGTCGGTAAGAACAAGCTGCGTCTTGAAGAACTCGTACGTCTGCAAGATATTGTCATAGAAGATACGCGGTTCATAAAAGCAGGATTGCGCAAGGGCGGAGTCTTTCTCGGTGAACGCAACACATATGGCGATCCCCTGCCCGAGTTCATCGGCGCTCGGCCCGACGATCTGGAAACGCTGATGGACGGATTGATGGCTGCCAACGAACGCATGCGCGAGAACGCGCTAGACCCGGTTTTACAGGCAGCCGCGACCGCGTTCGGCTTTGTCTATATCCATCCCTTTGAAGATGGTAATGGCCGCGTCCATCGCTGCCTGATCCATCACGTCCTGGCCGAGCGAAAATTTACACCGCCGGGCATGGTGTTTCCGGTGTCATCGGTCATGCTAGATCGTATCGATAATTACCAGACGGTGTTACAGGACCATTCCGGGCCACTCATGGAATATATGGACTGGCAGAAAACGCCGGAACGCAATGTCCATGTCGTAAACGACACGGGTGATCTGTACCGTTATTTCGATTGCACGAAAGAGGCAGAATTTTTATATGAGTGCGTCGCACGAACTATTGAGCATGACCTGCCAACAGAAATCGAGCATCTGCGCCGCCATGATGAGATGCAGCGCAAGATCATGGAAATGATCGAGATGCCCGACCGTCTCGCGCAGGATCTGATCATGTTTATACGTCAAAATAAGGGTAGATTGCCAAAGAAACGCCGTGAGAAAGAATTTGCTGCCCTCGCCGACGATGAGGTCATGGAAATCGAAGCGATGCACCAAGAGATATTCGCAGACGCTAACGACTAATAGCCCCCGAAAGAATATTGTCACGGTGTATATTCGCCACCAACAGCGGCTTGAGTGATAATTCGCAATCAACACGGCATAATTTAAGTACAAAAAATGAAACTTAGTCAGACAGAAATTAGTCATTTAGAACGCGATGGTTTTCTTATTCTGCCGGAACTGTTTAGCAATCAGGAGGTTGACTGTATTCGTCAGCGAATGCCAACCCTGTTGAATGAAAAGCACGACGCCAATATTATTGAAAGAGATTCAGGTCTGGTTCGAACGGCCATGGGACTTCATTTACGTGACGCGTTATTTGCCAAACTGGTGAGACATCCACGACTGGTGGAGCCCGCCCAACAGATTCGTGGGGACTCACTCTATGTCCAGCAGGTAAAGATAAATGTAAAAGCCGCTTATTCCGGTGAAGTGTGGCAATGGCACTATGACTTTGCAACCCATCATAGTGATGACGGCGTGCCTCAACCGCTGGCTTTAAATCTGCATATATTTCTTGATGATGTGAATGAATTTAACGGCCCGCTATACTTTATTCCGGGGTCCCATCAATTTGGCCCGCACAAGGCGTTCCACGATGTGACAACCACCTCTTATCCGCTTTGGGTTGTTGATAATGATGTGGTTAATTCCATGATTACCCATGCTGAAACCATAGACCCTGATCGCGGCATCGTATCAGCCAAAGGCAAACGTGGAACAGGGCTAGTTTTTTTCGACACCCTTGTACACAGTTCTCCAAACAATCTGTCGCCCTGGGACCGGGCTATTTTCTCGCTAATCCTGAATCCGGTGGATAATTGCTACACTAAACATGCAAGGCCGGACTTCAAGCACCACAAAGATCTCGCTGCAATAATACCTATGGATGACGACTGTCTGGTCGCTTAGCCATCTGATTTATTGCTGGCCTTAACCAGTTCTGCGCCCTTCTCACCAATCATAATAGTTGGCGCATTAATATTACAGGATGGCATAGTGGGCATAATCGATGCATCGATAACTCGAAGTCTCTCAATACCATGTACCCTTAACTGACTATCCACCACCGCCAGCGGGTCTGAAGCCTGCCCCATGCGACAGGTGCCCATAATGTGGAAGGCCGTTGTACCGCGTTGTCTGGCCAGATCCCAAAGTTCGCTCTCATCATCAATATTTATATCCGGCGTTCGCTGCTTATCATAATAAGGCACCATGGCCTCGGAACGTAATATTTTCTGTGCCAGACGCATAGCGCTGAATACAGTCTTACGATCACTTTCTTCCGCCAGATAATTCGGTTGTATTTCCGGTTTATCCATCGGATTAGCCGTTTTACATCTAACATAACCCTGGCTATTGGGTTTCTGTTGCCAGGCGGCTACAGACATACCTGGCTTGTCATCCAAAGCATTTTGAACACCGGCATTGTAGCTGGCCGGCATAAAGCTAACCTGTATATCACCGTTCCTTATTTCGGGATTGCTATGCCAGAACGCATATACAACCGTAGAGGGCAGTCCAAGAATAGATGGTTTGCCAGCGTAGTACTTACCTACTTCTGCCAGTAGTTTTACGCCATGGGAACGCTCATTTATGGTTTCGATACCCTTTACCCCAGCCGTCATACGAATGGCGTAATGATCACGAAGGTTTTCTCCGACACCGGCTAGCTCATGAGCAACTTTTACACCAATATTCTGTAACACTTTACCCGGCCCAATACCTGATAACTGCAACAGCTGCGGAGAGTTTATAGTGCCGCCACACAATAGCACCTCACGGCTAGCTGATAGCCGCAGACGCTTGCCATTTTGAATGTACTCAACCCCCGTCGCAACGCGACCCTCTAAAGTAATACGTGTGACGTGGCAGTGGGTTCGTACATCAATGTTGGCTTGATCTGCCACGGGTTTTAGAAAGGCTCGATAGGCTGATACGCGTTTTTGCCGATAAATTGCACGTTGGGTGTATGACACCCCTTCCTGCTTCGCGGCGTTGTAGTCATCGGTTCTGGGTATACCTAAACTCGATGCCGCATCCATGAATGCCTCGCACAGCGGATGTCGCCAATCTGAGTCCGTCACAATCAGGCCACCCTCACGACCTCGATAATTATCGTCGCCCTCGCCTATACGCTTTTCGGAACGTTTGAAATAAGGCAATACGTCCGCATAGGACCATCCACTATTACCCAGGCTCGCCCATTCATCATAATCAGAAGCCTGCCCACGACTGTAGATATGGCCATTTATCGAGGTTGAACCTCCAAGGGTTTTACCACGGGGAGTACGAATTCTTCGGCCGGCAGTTCCTTCTGATGGCTCAGTCTCGTACATCCAGTTAACCCTGGGGTTAGCCATGGTCTTCATAAATCCGGCGGGAATATGTATAAAAGGATTCGAATCTGGTGGTCCTGCTTCGAGCACACAAATCCTGTGATCACGATTCTCAGCAAGTCTTGCTGCCAGGACTGAGCCGGCGGCTCCGCTGCCTATCACAATATAGTCAAACTGTTCTTTCATAGGCTATTAATATGGCAAACTTTTAGTCGATCTATTATCAACCCTGCCGTATTACACAGCTGAAAAAGTCAGGTTGGAAAACTTTTTACGGTAGGCAACCGGAGTAACTCCGGACTTGCGTTTAAACAGTCGCCTAAACGATGCCGTATCTTCATATCCCACTCGATCGCTAACCTCGTCTATGCCGAGATCGCTGGTTTCCAGCAAGCGACGGGCATTCTCCATACGCAGAGATTGAACGTACTCCAACGGATCGTAGCCCGTTGCGGACTTAAACCGACGCGAAAATGTGCGCCGATTAATGCCACAAAACTCAATCATTTTTGCCACCGGATTAGCTTCTGCATAGTTTTTCCCAATAAAGTCCTGACAATCATGCACCAGAGCATCTGAGTGAAGCGCATTACAGGTCATACTGGCGTAGGTAGATTGGCCTTCATTGTGTCCGGTTAGTAAGTGTATCTTTGCCGTATTCGCCGCGTGCTCCACACCGCAGAAACGAGAAACTAAATAGAGCGCCAAGTCTTGCCACGATGTGACACCAGCTGTAGTTACCACGCGGTTGTCTATAGCAGACATATTCAGAATCACATTTTCAACAAAATTCACCCGCGGATAATACTTTTTAAACATATGTCGATAAGCCCAATGCCCCGAAATTTCACAGCCATCAAGCAAGCCGGTTTCTACTAGCACAGCGGACCCGGAACAAACTGAAGCAAGCAGTGCCCCGCCTGCGTGCATATTTTTCAACCACGCTATTTCTTCTATATAGCTGCCTGTGGGAGGTGTGTCGATTGGTGTGTACATATCACAAACAATCACTGCATCAGCTCGTTCAATCTGATTAATCGCAACGTGCGGTTCAATCGGAATGTTACCGAAGCATCGAAAATGCTCTTTGTTGCGGGCGGCAATTCGAACATCCAGCAATTCTTCCCCGGCCACTCCCGAAACCATATCCGGGTAAACCGCCCCAACGGTACTTAGAACATCAAATAATCCATAAAGAACTGCGGCAGATGTCTCTTCAGATGCCAATAATACAATACTTGGTCTTGCTGCCGACTTACCCATCTCGATTACCTGATTGCATTGTCATATTTGCCACTATTGTGTCTATTTTACCCATTGTAAGACATTGTGCGTTTGATTAGCATCATTACAAATTCTAGACAAAAAAAGAGGTTACAAAAAATGATGGGTTCTTTGACCGAATTAAAAAATCAAATTGACGGACTGGTACTTGTATCTGGTGACGACGAATACGAGTCTGCGCGCAAAGTATGGAACTCCATGATAGACCGAAGTCCCGCGGTTATTGTTCGATGCAAGAATGCATCAGATGTATCAGCAGCTGTCTCCTACGCCCACACAATTAATATGAACATATCCATTCGCGGTGGTGGACACAATGTAGCCGGGCACGCGGTTTGTGACGGCCAAATGATGATCGATCTTAGCCTTATGCGTGCTGTTGAAGTTGAACCTAAAACCCGTCGTGCCTGGGTCGAGGGGGGTGCAATCTGGGCGGATGTGGACAGCGAAACACAAAAATATGGTCTGGCCACTCCAGGCGGTCTGATCTCGGATACCGGGGTCGCCGGGTTGACGTTATCTGGTGGTATCGGCTGGCTAAGGAGTCAATATGGCCTGTGTATTGATAACATTCTGAGTGTTGAAATAGTCACCGCAAATGGAGATATTCTTCAGGCCAATGAGCAAGAGAATGCTGACATATATTGGGCAATTCGTGGTGGTGGTGGAAACTTCGGTGTAGTTACTCGCTTCGAATTCGCGTTACACCCGGTAGGTCCCGAAGTGATGTTCTGCGCCCCGATCTACGATCTTGAAGCAGGCTCTGAGCCAATAAGATTCTGGCGTGACTTCCTCGCCGATAAAAGTGGCAAGGTAGGTTCATTGATCGAATTCTCGACCATTCCCGAAGATGAAGAATTTCCACAGCATGCCTGGGGAAAACGGGTCTATACCATGGCTGCTGTCTATTCTGGTGACGCGGCAGAAGGAGAGGCGCTACTTCAACCATTGCGTGAGCTAGCCGAGCCAGTAACAGATTTTTCTGGTCGTATAAACTATTGTGATTTGCAAAAACTATTTGATGGCATTGCGCCTTTTGGTGAATATCGATGCTATTGGAAGTCTCACTATTTGAATGCTTTAGACGACGCAATTATTGACAAAATTATTCAGGGGAACGCTAACCCTCCGTCAGCTAATACGTTGTCGTCTATCTGGAACTTTGGCGGCGCCACCGCTAATGTTCCTGCTAACGCGACAGCCTTTGGCGATCGCAGTATGCCCTACATGCTTTCCATCGATTCCATCTGGGCTTCTCCCGATGATGACGAGAAAAATATCGAATGGACCAGAGACTTCTGGAAACGCATGCAACCGCACTCGCACAATGGCCGGATGTATCTAAATTTTCCGGGTATGGGAGAAGAAGGCGAAAAAATGTTGCGTGATACCTTTGGTGACAACTACGCAAGACTCAAGCAGATCAAACAGAAATATGACCCTGACAATCGGTTTCAATTTAATCAAAATGTGGTACCTTGAACGGAAATTAATCATAGCGTTTTCTTCTACACCGCATGTCGCAAGATGACCTTCACCACAAGCTAACAACCATCCTTTACGCTGATGTTGCAGGTTACAGCCGTCTAACCGGCAATGATGAGGCAGGTACACACCGCCGAGTAATGGCAACGTTGGATTTTGCTACAGATGCCATCGCCAGTGGCGGTGGTAAGGTATTGCGCTATGCCGGTGATGCTATTCTTGCAGAATATCCAAGCGTTGTAAGCGCTGTTCGCTCGGCAACTGTAATTCAACAAACGCTCTATGAACAATCGAAAACTGACCCTGCAGATCAACGAGTTGAAATCAGAGTTGGTATCAATCTGGGAGAAGTACTTGAAGATCGAGGTGAAATTTACGGCGATGGGGTAAATATCGCGGCTCGGTTGGAGCAACTTTGTGAGCCCGGAGGTTTATGCATATCAGACCGGGTATACGAGCAAATTGAGGGCAAAGTTTCTACACCATTCATTGATACAGGATCTCAGGAGTTCAAAAACATAAAGAAACCTGTACGCACGTTTCAGTGGCACCCAGATAAATCCAGAAAAGATATCTCACCAGTTATTGAAAGTAAAAAGGTGCCGTCTATTCGAATTGTCAGTTTTAGTTGCCTGCCAGTGGACGACGACAATCTGGTATTAACTGAAGAGCTGAATCAGCAAATTCATCTGCGCATTTCAAAACGAACCGGGGTAAAGGTTATTGACGGTGGCAATAGTTCAAAGGGTGCGGACTATGAATTACGTGGCAAGATCAATCGCCTCGGCGAACGCTATCGAGCCAACCTTTCCATGGCCTGGTGTTCCAGTGGAGAAACTGTTTGGGCTGATAGTTTTAGTGGGAGCAATGCCGACCCCTTTGGTTTTATAGAGCAGATCACCGATACTGTTAATGCGGCGATACGGGTACAGAACAATGCCTATGACGCCCGCCGTTTGAATGATAAGGAAGAATCCAGCCTAAGCCCTTCAGAGCTATTAACTCGAGCTGCGGATTTCTTCTATAGAATCAATATGGATGACTGGCGACATGCGGTGGTGTTACTCGACAGAGCTATCATAAAGATTCCTAACGATCCCATGGCTCTTGCAATGCGCGTGGAAGGTGGCACTACACTTGCGACAGTACTACCCATTGATCTACATGAAGAAGATGATGACCAACTGCTTCACACGATCAATAAAGCAATCAGCCTTGATAACCATAGTGACTATTCTTTTAGTACCCGAAGCAGCCTTTTTTTACGACGATTTAACCAATTTGAAGAGGCCATCAGAGATGCCAGGCATGCCCTGTCTATATCGCCATCATATATCTATGCGTTAGATAATCTGGGCGAGGCACTTTTATGCATGGAGGATCTGAGTGGTGCAATAGAGCATCTAAAAAACGCTGTATCTCTAAGTAGCGATGATCCATTTCTGGCTGACCGCAGCCGCTGGCTGGCGATGGCCTACCTGTTGTCTGGCAACGACTCCAACGCGATTGAAAGTATTGATCTGAGCTTGCAACTACAATCCGGTGTTAGCGTATATCATCATCTTAAGGGCCAAATTCTTGCCTACCGAAGTGATGACACTTACCTAGACTGGTTTAAGCAAGCAGAAAAGCTGTCGACTGTTTATCATCCCCTTAATTACCAGTTAACTTTGCCGGAAAAATATCAAACTTACTTGCAGAATCTCGGTAGCAGTAACATAAGGAAGATTCACCTTAAGTTGGTATAGGCTTAGGTACTACCAGAGCGTCCACGGCAATAGCCTGGTGCTGATTAACAAGAACCGGATTGATATCTAATTCGCCAATGTGGCCACGCAACTCGTAACACATTTGCGCAAAGGCAACGATTAGATCAATTAGTCCTTCTCTGTCACCTGCGGGCTTTCCCCTGAATCCACGTAGTAGCTGGTCACTCTTTAATGAACAGAGCATTTCATTTGCTTCACTTCTAGATAGCGGCGCAAGTGCGACTGCTCGATCCTGGAGAATTTCAATGAGCACCCCGCCTGCCGCAAGCATGATGACCGGGCCAAACTGCGGGTCATTAACCATACCCAATCCGATCTCTGTGCCCGCTTCGATCATTTGACTTACTAATGCCGCTTGTCCTAAGGAAGAAGAAAGCTTTCTGTACCCAATAATTAGCTCTTCTTCTGTTTCAATATTAACCACTACACCGGCCTGATCGCTCTTGTGGCTGATACCGGGCTGCGCCGTTTTCAGTACAACCGGATAACCGATCTTCTTTGCAGCCTCTAACAGAGAGAATTCGTTACCCACACTGGCAGTTTTCGGGATGGCTATCCGGAAATCTTCAAGCAATTGCATGGCCTCGAATTCAGATAGTGAAGTGTTCTTGCTTAGGGCTAATCTACGTTTCCACTTACCTATAATGTTTAAGTCGGTGCTGAGGGCAAAACTGTTATCAATTGTTCTCTTACAACTATCCCGATATGCAAAAATATGCTTGACGGCAAGCATTGCTTCCTGTGCACCATCAATAAATGGAATCCCTGCGTCACGTGTTCTGAGACAAAGACTTTGGTGCGCCAGATCGCCCTGACAATTAGTCATAATCAGCGGCTTATCAATTTCCAAACTTACTTTCACGACTACACGAAAAAACGCCTCTGTTAAATAGTAGTCATCACGAAAATTACAAACAAACATACCCACGGCTACATTAGGGTCTCGCATGAGGCTCAAAAGCAAGGCATGAAAACGATTTTCAAAGTCCGTGTTTGATCCCCAGGCATCCAGTGGATTATCGGGCTTAAGCCCAGGTTCCAAGTGCTTTATAAGCTCCTGTCGGGTTGAGTCTTCTATTGACGCAAACGGCACACCCACCTTATGAGCGATATCCGTTGCATACTCCATCAACCCTCCTGATTCCTGAATCGTGGCCAACTGACCATCACCAGCACGTCGCGAGGACTGAAACAACTGAAGAGTCGCAATCAACTCACCAAAATCACCTACCTCTATAACACCGTATTTTTTGAATAAGGCTTCGTAGGCAGCATGATTGCCGGCTATTGCTCCAGTATGAGTTTGGGTCATTTCTGCTGCCAGCGGAGACTTTCCTACCTTCAAAACAACAATCGGTATTTCTTTATGCCGGGCTTTGCACAAAGCCCGAATAAAACCTGCAGGATCCCTAACAGTTTCAAGAAACAAACCAATCACCTGGGTTTCTTCCTGGGCCAGAGACCAATCCATGTAATCGGCGATGGTAGTAACCATCTCGCTGCCGCTTGAAACACATAAATTAAATTGCAGTCGCAGAACATTATGAGCTAACGCGGTAAAAGCAGAGCCTGATTGAGCAATGTAGCTAATACCACCTTTCCCCATCGCCCAGGGCATTGGATACATACCTACATACAGTTGTTCGGAAATATTATAAAAACCCATACCATTGCCACCGCATAACGCCATTCCTGCTTCTCTCGCCATGCAGCTGAGTCGCTCTTTTAATGGGGGTTGTGTATCATTTTCCAGAATACAACTGGAATAGATTGTCGCGGCTTTTGCACCATGCACGATAGCCTCTGCCAGGGCTTGCTCCAGTCTTTCGTTACCCACTGCAAGTACTACGTGTTCTGCGGTTTCAGGTAAGGCGAAAAGATTCGGATAACACTGTTGCTGATTGATAGATTCGTAGCCTGGATTAACTGGCCATGCTTTGCCAGAAAAGTCTGAGCTAAGCACCAGGTTGGCCAGGATATTTCCGGGACTGTCTTTACGGTTCGAAGCGCCCACCAGAGCAATAGTGGCCGGCTTAAGCAGTGCATCAAGAGGATGGTTCATAAGCTATATATGTTTATATTCAATCTGATAGTAATACAAATCTAGTTTAGGGTTAATCGAATTCTGTCAGTAGAATAGTCAATGTATGTTAAAACTCTAGTTTCATATCCTAAGGAGAAACAAATGTCACCAAAACCATTCGTAGTGCAACCAGAAGATCGAGACGAGCCTTTACAAGTCATCGCCAATGATAAGATTTGGGTGCTCGCTTCGAAAGAAGCAACTCAGGGATATGAGATTTTCTTGCAAGAAGCTGTCCCTGGATCCGGACCACGATCTCATTCTCATGATTGGGATGAGACATTTTTCGTAATTGAAGGCGATCTTACCTTCCGCGTTAACGGAGAAGAAATGACGGCAAAGGCTGGGACGTTAGTGCACATTCCAGCCGGCACGCTGCATGAATTTAAATTTGGAGAAAACGGAGCTAAATTAATCTCGATAACAGGTGTAGGTAGCAAAGCATCTTCACTTTTTACAGAACTAGCTGCTGAAAAATCGAATGATCATCCAAACCAGGAAAAACTTCTCGAAATAATTGCTAGAAATGGCATGCATATCACACCAGATGAAAACGACAATTGACAAACTCATGCAGACGGATTGCCAAATCCGCTACGCGTTTAGTCGATCGATGATGCGAGGAATTTTAATGTCTATCCTTCTATGCCCCAAGATTAGGACGGCATATATAACAACCATCTAAAGATAATTACCATACGAGTGTACAAGGTAAATAGCGCTCACTCGTTAACTTTTCAAACAGACAGAAACATACTTAGTTCGGTCTTTCAATCAGCAGGGAACACGTTGGCAAAAAACATAGAAATCAGAGTAACCATTGAAATGCACCCATTAGACCAGTATTCATTGAGCAACTCAATCAGGTCGGTCCGACTGCTGAGATATGCAGGCTTGCATATTGTGTGGCAGGTAAAGTTAGCAAAAAGCGAACGCTTTTTCTTGTAGGACGAATCCGTATTCATCTTGATCAAGTTAAGAATTTAGGCCACTTTCTGCCGGAAGCCTTTACAAAGCGATTAGGCACAAACATACTGGAACCCGACATTGCAATGCCCCAGGATAATTAAAACGGGAGAAAGTAAATGACACATCATGCCGAAGAAATAGAGCGAGCTTCCTTATCAGAACTGCATGACGTGCTGACTCCTGAAATATCTAAATCACTGAACATTCAAAGGTTGTCAATTGGCTCTGCCATGGTATCCATAGCCGGCAATCTGCCACCCTCAGCTATTGTCCTAAACCGCACGATTGGATTAGGCTTGCCTGGACCAGAAAGCAGGGAATCGATATTGGATATCGTGGAAGCGTATCGTCAGGCGGGGACCGACCGGTATTTTATCCAGGTCCATCCAAATGCAAATCCGGAATATATTTCAAGCTGGATAGGTGAAGCAGGACTTAAGAAAACGCGCGGTTGGCAAAAATTTTCACGTAGTACGGCACCAGTAGAGCCATCCACGAGCCCGCTCGAAGTCAGGAAAATTGATAAAAAACACGCCAGCGAAGCAGCCAGAATTATATGCAATGCCTTTGACCTCGGCGATGCAGCAGTGCCATGGATCGAACTGCTTCCAAATTGTCCACACTGGCACGTTTTCATGACCTTCGACGGTGATAGTCCTGCAGGCGTGGGAGCGATATACATCGATGGCGATATAGCATGGACCGATTTCGGTGCAACTAATCCCGCGTTCAGGCGGAAGGGAAGTCAATCAGCACTGCTTAGGCACCGAGTTCAGTTTGCTCTGGACCAGGGCTGCAAACAAATCTTTAACTGTACTGGCGAGGAAGTGCCCGGTGATCCCCAGCATTCCTATTCTAATATTCTTAAGACCGGGTTTATTGAAGAATATGTTAGAGAAAACTATCAGCCTTTTTAGGTGCAGCGCACGCTATCGAATAATCAGGAGGTTCAGTCATATCTAAGGAGCTTGGATTGCAATTCGTGCGTGCTATCACTGAGAGTAATTTTGAGTTACTACAAAAACTGTTTACTGATGGAATTATTTTTACCGCTGCAACACCGGGGAAAACCTATCATGCAACCGGAAGGACGGAGACGGTAAGAAATTTAAGGGGGTTATTTGCACCAGAGGAAATAATTTCCAAAGTGGTCAACGTAAATTACTATTTACTGCCCGGGCGATCGAGAATATCTTATGTGATTCGTGGCAATAAAGAAATATCTGGATCCTTCGAATATGAGCATCAAGCCTATTATCAGATAGACGAAGATAAGATTAGTCATTTGCAAGACTACTAACCTGCATGCTATGAGACTGTAGCATGGCGCTCAGACAAAATTAATCCGATTGAAAATTAATCCAGGAGCCTCAGAGAAGCTTATAATTTGCAGCTAACTCTGAGGCACCAGCTCCCACACCGAGTAGCTCAATACAATAGTTGCACAAGTTTCTAGTGATAACACGCGCCAACGATCATGGGGTGAATAAGTACTGGAAGACTCGGACCCTACAGCCAAACAGAGATCGAAACCACGTAGTTTAAGTTGTCCATTTTTTGTGTGGTCAAATTTTTGTAAGCCAGTCGTTTCATAAAAAGCTGCGCTTTCGTCGCAGCGACGGAGCAATACAGAGGATCCGGGTAAAACAGTATTATTTACACCGAAGGCTGTCACACAAACGTTAGGGACAGGGAACACAAGCTGACTCTTGCCCGTGTAAACGACTGCACTATCTGGCGTTGCAAAGGACTTGCAGTTGTGAACAAATAACGGTAAATCCACTCGCAGGTTGTTGCCTGTGCCTAAGATATCAAAACAATATCCGTCATCCGGTCGGTCCAGGCGATCTTGAAGACGCACATGGATTAAATCCTGACTCCAGGAATTTGTAGCAAAAAATGATACTAAAGCAATTATAAGTAGGCTTGTGTGTTTGATATTAATAGGCATACAGTCGGTACAAATGTAAGAGGTTAAATTGCCATCCCAAACAAAAGGTCGGGTAACAAAAACAAGTGGCTATCTTATATGATCATTTGTCTTTTATTAACTACTTACTCACTATTTTGCAATCTGATTTCCCTGGATCTAACACGTTTCGTCATTGTCGCTTTCAGAAAATAACACTCAATCTGACTGCCTTGAGAATTTTCCAAATCTCGTCGAATTCGGATTTCGACGATTGAGCGCTAAATACTGAAGTTGAGTGAAAATTCTAAGTAAAATTTGGAAGCGAAGATTGGTGCCTCTATATTGAATTGATATTCAGAATAACTGGGTTTTTACACAGCATGTACTAATAACCGATGCTTGACAACACTATCGCTGGTAATATTCTCGAGGCCAGCTGTTCTTCAGATCGTTAACGCAGCCGTTCCTCTCTCCAACTCAGTGCGGCTTGCATACCCTGTTCACGGAGTATCCGATTAAACTCACGGCGCAACTCCGTTTCTATTGACTCTATCTCAACGGATGTATCCACGCCCATTTTAAGCGCCTGAGACATGCCCATAATTTCATAGGTTCGGTTAATAGCCTGTTTGGTCATGCGAACTGAATCTGTATCCATTAGCGCAATTTCCTTGCCTAGTTGCAGTGCTCGCTGGCAAGCCTGCCCTTCTGCCACTACTTCGTTGACAATGCCCTGGCTTAAGGCTTCGTCGGGAGGCATTTTATTCTCGCCAGTGAGAAGCATTTTCTTGGCTCGCTTCGGATTGGTATACCAGGGCAACAATAGTGCCACAATGCTACTGCCAAAACGCAATTCTGGTTCACCGAACAATGCGCTCGAATCACATACAGTTAAATCACAGGCCAGTGCCAACTCAAACCCTGCTGCCAACGCATAGCCATGGACTGCAGCAATGGTTGGCTTGGGGAAATTCCAGAACGCCATAATTACATCAAAATCATACTCCAGGGCCACACGCCAATCTTTAACACCCTGTCTGTTGGCTTCAACACCGGCCTTAAGATCAAAGCCTGCACAGAAAGCCCGGCCATTACCTGCCAGCACTACAGCGTACACACTGTCGTCACTCTCTATCTGCCCAAGCGCCACCATCAACTCATTTAACATGGTGCTGTTGATAGCATTTAATTTTTCTGGACGGTTCAGCGTAAGTAGCGCCACGGGTCCATGGTTTTCCAGGGTTATAGTTTCATAATTCATAGTCGTGGGACACCTGTATTAAGCATTTTTTGAAATTCATTATTCACCACCTAAGCCAATCTCCCGGCGAAAAAATGATTGTTCTTCTGGTGATTTATCAAGATTACGTGCGTATTCATGTCCAGCATAAACAGCCATAGCTATAGTGGCTGGAGCAAGACAATCGCCAATGGCGCGAACAGTTTTAATACCTGCGTCTGACCATTCGTTTTGTCGCCCGAGAAGCTCCGAGTAGAGTATATTTTGAGGTTCTCTGGAAGTAACCGGTATTACTGTATTCGCCTCCATAACAGTAGTCGTACCCATATAAATACAACCCAATGTAATCTGGGCATTGTCTATATCCAGGACTTCTTGCTTACAGATTATTTCAACACCCAACTCTCGTAGACGAAGCTGAACGTGCTCATGCTCCAACGTATTGTGCGCCCACTCAGCAATATCCGCAGCCGGTGTTACCAACACCACGCTAACACACTCGTTAGCCAATTGTTCAGCAATAGCGGTGGCAAGATAATATCCATCAGTATCATAAACAACTACTTTGCCTGAAGGCCGTACCCCGTTCAGAAATTCATCAACACCAAGAATATTAGCACCTTCACTAATTACTGGTGAATAGCGGTGATGTAAGCCGATAAAATCTGTTCGCCATTTGGCACCGGTGGCTATGGCTACATGTCCTGCGCCCATCTCCAGGATATTATCAGCGCTTAGCCTGGAGTTTTCATAACACTGCACATTAGCAGACTGGCTTAGCATGAAAATTCGATGATCTGAAACACGACGCCATTCGGATAATGGTTGCAAAACTGTCTCCCGCAACACCCGACCACCCTGCTTCGCACCAGCCTCAGACAAAACTACGTTATAGCCTCTTGCGCCTAGAGCAACACTTGCTTCAAGGCCAGCGGGTCCTGCACCGACTATCAGCACATCCTCTTTTGATCCAGCTTTATCGATACGAACAGGGTGCCAGCCACGACGCCACTCTTCGCCCATAGTCGGGTTCTGGGTACAACGAATGGGATAGGCAAGTGAATCACCGGATGTGCACATGTTGCAGCCGATGCATTCACGTATTTCGTCCTCCTGGCCTTGATCGATCTTGTTGGGTATAAATGGGTCCGCAATGGAAGGGCGCGCTGCTCCAATTAGGTCAAGCACGCCACGATTAATTTGACTAACCATGGTATCTGGCGAGGTAAAACGACCAACACCAACTACCGGTTTTGTAGTAAGTTTTTTGACGAATCTTACATAATCTTCCTGGCCGCCCTCACTACCAAAACGTGACGACATTGAATCATTTTCCCAATCGGCAACATTTACATCCCATAGATCAGGCAATTCAGCCAACAGGCCGACTATTTCCTCGGCTTCAGAAACTTGCATGCCTTCCTTACCTAGTAATTCGTCTACGGCAAATCGGAAAGCAATGGCACAACTATCGCCCACGGCCTCTTTAACATCTTGCAAAACTTCTCGAACAAGTCGAACGCGATTCACAACACTACCGCCATATTCATCACTGCGCTGGTTATAACGACTCAGCAAATACTGAAATAGTAACGTCATCAAGCCGTGCCCGGCATAAACATAAACTATATCGTAGCCGACAGTCTTTGCTCGTTTGGCAGCGTCAACATACCAGCCACGCAAAGCGCGAATATCCGATCGATCCATGGCTCTGGCCTGCACATGATGGAAGGCCTCGCTGGGTACATTGCAAGGAGCGATTGGAACATGGCGAGACACATAATTGGCCACCGAAAGGCCATTGTGAACCAGTTGAATACCAGCCAGGGCATCGTGTTGATGAATTTTGCCAATCATCAATTCGTGCACCGGCAAGTCCCGATCGTCCCAGATGCGCATAAGCGGTGCAGGAGATAGATCACTGGTGGGATGAATTGAACATTCCTCAGTACAAACCACACCCCAACCACCTTCGGCTTTCACGCCACGCATCTCGGCCATGGCACGGGGATAGCGGTGACCCATACCATTACAGTGTGGCACCTGATAAAACCGATTTTTAGTTGTTTTAGGCCCTATCTGAACCGCTTCAAATAGTATGTCGTAACGCGGATTTCTTGAGGGCATTGTCTAACACCATTACAAAGGAAAAAATTAGCCTAAAGATCACTAACTGTCACAGGCTCCGGTGACATTTGCAGGTGTAAAAGATCACCATTATACGGGTTGGCTCTTGCTACATTCTCATTCAACTCAACTCCAAGACCCGGACTGGTCGGCGGAATAACATGACCTTCTTCAAATGGCATTTTTGACTTTAGTATCTCGGCATGAAATCCACCCCAATCCTCGATGCTTTCAAGTATTAGAAAATTAGGTGAACAGGCTGCCAGCTGTACATTAGCAGCACCAACCAGAGGTCCGCAATAAAGGTGTGGAGCGATCTGTGCATAGTAGGTTTCTGCCATACCGGCAATTTTCTTGGCTTCCAGTATTCCACCAACACGCCCCAGATTCATTTGCAAAATAGATGCCGCTTTGTTCTCCAGCACACGGGCAAATTCAAACCGGGTACACAGCCTTTCGCCAGTGGCAATTGGAACCGAGGTGAACGCGGCAACGTCGGCCATTCGTTCTGGCATTTCCGGCGGAACCGGTTCCTCGAACCACAGTGGGTCATAGCGTTCCAGCATTCGAGCCATACGCTTTGCACCAGAGACGGTGAATTGACCATGGGTTCCAAACAATAAATCAGCTTGATTGCCAACGGCTTCTCTTATCTGACGACAAAATGCTTCACAACGTTCCAGTATTGGAAGCGAAGGCTGATGGCCATCGAAAGCTGAATAGGCACCGGCTGGATCAAATTTAACCGCAGTGAAGCCCTGATCGACATAATAGGCTGCACGCTCAGCAGCAACCGAGGGATCGGTATACACCCTGGGTTGTTCACCGGGTGAAGGATTGGCATCATCTGCATCCGGATAGATATAGGTATAGGCACGTAAACGCTCGTGAACCTTTCCACCGAGCAAATTGTAGATTGGTTGGTCAGCAGCTTTGCCACAGATATCCCAACAAGCCATTTCAAGTCCACTGACAACACCCATCATCGATACATCGGGCCGTTGGGAAAAACCAGAGCCGTGTGCGCGTCGTGTCATGCGTTCGATATGATGAGGATCCATATCTGCAAAATATCGACCGAAGGTGTCCTTTATCATTTCTACGATAGCGGCAGGACCGAAGGTTGCCACATAACACTCTCCGTATCCAACAATGCCACACTGAGTGGTCAGCTTAACAAAAATAAAATAGCGACCACCAAAATGCGGCGGCGGATTACCAACTACAAATGTTTCCAGATCAATAATTTTCATAACTAACCTTTTGGGGTGCAACAACAGTATCCGGGTGCATGCTTCTGAAACACTGCAATGATACTACCTAAATGAGCGCAAATTAGTATCTCGAACTACTGAACAGTAAACTTGTATATATTTCCCAGCGCTACATGTACGTATTGATTTTTTCCGTCGCTGGTTGGTTGCGGATTGGCATAGATGAAACCACAATCGTTTCTACCGAACAAACTGGAACGAAATTTCACGCATAGCTTTTCACTTTCAATCCACGCAGTGCCCACCAGTAGCGATGAAGAATTACGTAAAGCAACATGATCTTCACCGGTAAACTGTTGTATAAACTGGTCGCCGGAGGAATCAGAGCCACGCCATACTTGAGTCTTCAAGTTCTGCAGTTCTACCGTGTTCAAACGTGCATCAACATTGCCAACATAGCCAAATGCATTCTCCGACACACCGGCTTTTTTGAGTGCAATTAGCATCCGTGATACATCCTGTTGCCGCCGATAGTGAGAATAACGAGTAGCATAATAATTTAAATTAACAAAGGACATACGTTCAAGAACACTTGCCAGAACACGGTGAGCGTCGTTGTCACGACCCAGTTTTGCATAGACCATCATCAATTCATGTCGAAAGCGTAAGTGGTACTCACTTAGGCTTTCATAAGCTTTCACTGCTGCGGAAAAATCTTCTGTAAAGAACAATGCACGACCTAGCAAACCATAGAACTGTTCTGGCGGTCTCGGGTTTAGACGGAAGGCTTTGTTCATCATCTCAAGAGCTGTTTCATGCTGACCTGCATACATAAGAACTTGAGCGTGAATTGCAATGGCCTCGGCATTATTGGGACTCAATTGCAGGGCTTTATTGCTCGATTCAAGGGCAATATCGTGTTGCCCATCGGTGGCTTGCAAAAGTGCCAGTATCGCGTATGCCATGTGATTCTGTGGATCAAGCTCACGTACTTTACTAGCCGAGTCGTAAGATAATTTTCTGGCGGCTGCCGTGGGCATTATCTGCGACGAATCAGAGCTCCACACATCAAAGCCGATTCGAGCCAGACCCACATAAGCCTGGGCTAGATTAGGATCAAGTTTTATGGCTTTCCAATACAGCTCAATCTCGCCCCGGGCTCCATGCTGCGATTCTTCTACGCTACTGGCACCTAGCAGCCTACGCCTTTCCGCTCTTAGATAATAGTCATAGGCTTCCAGGTTATCGGTCGGAATATGCGCCAGAGAATTCTGTTCCCGGTCAGTAAGCTTAACTGAAAGAGACGTCACTACTCCGTCAATAACCTGACGTTGCAAATCGAATATTGCAGACAGCTCGCTGTCATAACGCTCACTCCAAATACTCCGAGAGTTACTCACGTCAATCAGGCTGACATTAACACGTACTTTGTTATCGAAACGGCGGACATTGCCTTCCAGTATGTATTGAACCCCAAGTTCCTCGCCAATCTGGATCAGTGGAAGAGAGGCGTTCTCATAGGCATAAACTGAGTGCCGAGCGATAACTGCCAATCCGGAAACCTTAGACAGATCGGTAATCAGGTCACCCGTCATGCCATCGGCATAGAAAGTCTGTGCCGGATCATCACTCATATTCTCAAATGGCAATACGGCTATGGCTGGGCGAGTCGGACTGGTGCTTGAAACCACACCAGGATTAGTAACTTCAGTATTGTTTGACCATGGCTGCCACCAGACAGTAATGAACAATAGCGCCAATGCAGATACTGCCATCACCAGCATATAGGGCTGTCGACTCAAAGCCGCTGATTTCACAGGGACCGGAACCACAACCTGGGCCGGTACTGATAATGTGGCGCCTGACCGTAAAGTTGCCTGATAAGCCCTTACAGGTTTAGCAATATTCTTTACTTTTCGCTCACCCAGATACGCATATTCCAGGGGTAGAGTATGGCCAATGGCGTCGAATACAGCCCCAGATAAACAAACTGAGCCGGGCTCTGCCAGCGCTTCCAAACGCGCTGCCACGTTCACCCCATCGCCGTAAATATCATCCCGGTCTACAATTACCTCACCCAGATTTACACCGATGCGAAATTGCATTTTCATCTCATCAGTATGATCTTTGCTGCGCTCTCGTAGGATGTTTTGGATGGTCACCGCACAACTTAAGGCACTGGATGCTGTAGAAAACTCTGCGAGAATCGCGTCGCCCGCAAAATGCACAACAGCCCCGCCATGACTTTTAATAAGCCCGGTCATCACATCAAGACAGTCTCGGAGTGTGTGATGGGTGCCCTCCTCATCGAGACCCGTCAGGCGGCTGTATTCCACCATATCGGCATAGAGAATCGCCGTAAGCTTACGTATTAGCGGGGGTCGGGCAGTGGTTGAATCAGGTGCAGAAATAGCGCCAGAAATCGGCTTTTCAACCGCTGTCCTGACTATGACGTCTGCAATTAGACGATAGCCGGTTTTCGGTACCGTTTGAATTATGCGTGGATTGCGTGGTGTGTCGGCAAAGGCCTTACGCAGTTTTGCCACGGTATTGTTCAGTGCATCGTAGCCCACTACCGTACCCTTCCAAACCGTCTGTTCCAGTTCTTCGCGGGTTACCACCGTGCCGGCACGCAGTACCAGCTCACACAACACGCTCATGGCTCTGGGCTCCAACTTGATGATTTCGCCATCCCGACTAATGCAATTAGCCGCTGCATCAACTTCAAAACCGTCCAAATAGAACAATTGGTTATGTGGGTCCCACTGTGGAGTTGGCGTCTCAGTCATCAAACCGCTACTCGAAACACCCGAACATTTTCAATATAACAACCATAACTATTTGTTTTATTTACCTTAATAATTTCGTTAGGAAAACGTTAGCTTTCCTCCATCAAATTTTCCCGTGAATGTGTTTTTATGCAATTGTCTTATCGCAGCATAAGAATGCTGCAGGTAACTGAAGACTTCGTTGATTAGAGTAGAACGATGACGGTAGCGGGTCAAATGAATAATCCGAGCACTGTCCAAACTAGAACCGGTGGAATTATGAATATTACAAAATACTTACTACTACTAACCTGGCTATTAGCAACTACTAACTCCTGGGCGACGCCTCTGCACGATGCTGTTAAGGCTGGTAATTTTACTCAGGCAAGCGTGTTATTGAACGCCGGCACTGACGCTAATTTACCAGACGAACACAAAGTTGGTGCGTTGCATTGGGCGGTACGCAAAAATAATCTCGATATGGTCAGGTTGCTGCTGTCTCATGGAGCGGATGTTAACGCGACTGAACCATTCGCCAACTTTTCAGTTTTACATACGGCAGCTTACAAGGGAAATTATCCAATAGTTAAGTCCCTGATTGAGTCTGGCGCTGAAGTTAATCGTCGAGATCGGCGCGGAGATTCACCTCTGCATTTAGCCGTCAGGAAAGGTGCCCATGAAAGCGTAACTTTACTAATTGATAGCGGCGCCAATATTAATGCAAAGAATTCCGAGGAATATACGCCGTTACACAATGGCGCCTGGAATGGCTACAAAAGTATTGTCGAAGTACTTTTGGCCAATGGGGCTGATATTAATGCCACCAGTTATGACGGTGTAACACCTCAAAACTGCGCCGTAAACAAGGGGCACCCGGAAATAGCCCAACTGCTACAACCCTGAAAGCTATCTCATCAGGCTATCTTTTTCATTAGAACTACGAGAACAAAACCATGCAACTCCAGAACACATTCAAAGCAGTAAAATCACTAATAACAGGACTTTTTATTATGTTGTGGTTCTTAAGCAGCAGCGTCAGCCTGGCTGGCCAGAATGCACCAGGCAGCAATGAAGTGGCGATTGAAGGCTATGATCCTGTGGCCTATTTCACAATGGCCGATGCGGTACTGGGCTTGCCAGCAATTAGCTATGTCATGCTCGATGACGAATGGTTGTTTAGCAGTGTGGAACATAAAGAGCTTTTTGTCGCAAACCCTATGAAGTACTTACCAAACTATGGTGGCTATTGCGCATACGACCCGGTCAGCCTGGGTCATGATCACGCGATAGATCCACAAGCGTGGAGAATAGTCGACGACAAATTGTACCTGTTCTATTCAGAGGCAACTGCAAGCCATGCCATTCCTACAGAAATTTGGGAGGAAGTAAAGGCCGGTTTGGGGCAATGAGAAATTTGCTGTTACCTCGCCGATTTTCGACTGGCAACCTGACTGTTGGCTTGCTGCTTACCATGCTGATCGTTAATACAGCAATTGCGCACCACGTCCCATTACCTGAAACAATGAGCAAAGCTCAAGCAGCCTGGCTGTGGGGTTTCTATACGGTTCCCGCCAGCATAACCAAAGACAGTTCGCCGTATTGGTATAGTTATGAACACACGGATGTGAATAAAATTAATAGCCCGGCGTGGATCGCTGTGGCGCAAAAACACATCAAGAAAAACGCAAAAGTACCCGCTGCACTGGTCATGCATGGCTGCTCAGGTTTGATCAGATCCCCCACCGCATATCGAGTGCTACTGATGCAAAATGGTTATGCTGTTTTTGAGCCAGACAGTTTTGCAAGACCCGGCCACACCTGCAATTTTGAAACGTTATACCGTCGAACCGAAGATCTAGCTTATGCCTACGAGCAGATTAGCAAGCTACCCTGGGTAGATTCTGATCGAATTGTTTTATTGGGAATCAGTCAGGGTGGTAGGGCTGTTGCTAAATGGAATCAACCAGGGTTTGCGGCACACATCATCCTTGACAACAATTGCAGTCGTGGTATTCCCAAGGCACCCACTAATACGCCGGTACTATCGATAGTTGGTAGTAAAGATGAACGACTTCAGGGCTCTTCCTGTGATGTCAGCCAGCATGCTGAAGGTTCGAAATCCATCGTAATTGAAGGCGCACCCCATGGAATTTCTGACTATGAGGAAACCGAACAGGCCATTGTTCATCTGTTAAACAGACTCTAGCCTGTCCAGCCCTTTGTCACGATCATCATTCAATAGGTAAATCGCTTATTAAGCCAGACATTGTGGAACCAGATGATGACGTAACTTCAACGCTCTGCCCCGGCTCCCAATAAGCCTGATCGACCAGCGATAGACCAACATTACATTTCAAACGTGGAGACCAGGCTGCAGAAGTGACTGCACCAACGTCGACCCCAGCAACACTGAGTGGCCACGGTTCTGCACAGGTACCGCAAGGCTCTTCGCCAAACTTTACACCGCGAACCTCTCTCTTAATAGAGGATTTTTCAATCTGCTGCAATGCGATCAATCCTACACAATCAATTGAGCCGTCCAATGTGCAGTATTTACCCAGCCCTATCTCGAAGGGATTGTTGGCTCTGGTCATTTCATTGCCATAGGAAAATAGCCCGCCTTCGATTCTTTCAATCAAATTAGGACAACCTGGTCGAATATTGTATTTCTGTCCTGCATCCGACACTGCATCCCACAGGTCGGGACCCAATTGTCCGTTAGCCAGGTATATTTCGAAACCGCCCTGTCTGGAATAACCAGATCGAGCAATTAGTTGGGCTGTGCCTTTAAAATCAAACCAGTCGAAACGAAAAAAACCAACATCCTTAATACCCTGACCAAACAGGTCAACTAGCAACTGTTCCGCTTTTGGTCCCTGCACTGACAACGGTGATACATCAGGTTCCGTCACCTGCACATTCAGTTTGGCGCCAATGGCCAGTCCCTTGGCAAACAGTAATAAATCAGAATCTGCAATTGACAGCCAGAAACAATTTTCGCCGAGCTTCAACAGAACCGGATCATTAATCAAACCACCGTCTGAATCAACGATTGGCACATACAGGCACTGACCAATACGGGCTTTTGAAATATCCCGTGGCGTCATCCATTGAACCAGTCGAGCAGCATCCGGCCCTTCGATCTGAACCTGTCTTTGACAAGATACATCCCATATTTGAACGTGCTCGCGCAAATGCCAATAGTCGTCCTCAACACTGTGATGGTACGCTTTGGGTAGCAACATGTGGTTCACAACAGAGAAACCACGCACCCCAGCAGCTTCAACTCGTTGGGTATAAGGGCTACGCCTGAGACGGCGGGAAAGATTCAGGCCATCGGCCATGAAGGCTACTCCTAAAATTTTTTGATTTGCTTTAAAGAACAGAAAGAATTCAACACCACTCAAACTTCAGGCTGAGACCACCAAACCGAATAACCATTAGCACCGAGAATAAATGGCATGTGGTACCGAGCATGGGGGTCGGGCATTCGAAAGCGCATAACTACCTCGTCGACTGTTTGTGTCGTCTTATCGAGTTGTTGTAATGATGACCAATACTCTGCGGTGGACAGAACTAACTCGTAGGTTGCCGTTGTATCAATGCCTTGCGGATCAATAAATGCACTTAACCGCCCACCATCATCGGTTTGCGAGGAGAATACCTGCTCACGGCCGCCATCAGCCAGAATTCGGCACAAGGTCATTCCAATACCGCCTGCATGTGAGCCATCGGCACTACTTAACGTGTGGGTTGATAAAGTAGCCATTATTTTACTCGATAGAAGCCTTGTCTCGTTTATCGCTCGTAGCAGCCACAATGGGGCTAATTACGCCTCGTGCTTTTACATTAATGCAGGCAGGCATGCCGCTGGCAATAGCTCGTTGTACCGCAGGAATTATTTCATTACGATTTTCCACCAGTTCACCATAACCACCCATGCCTTCGAACAGACCATGGAACGGGATATCTCGGAAGTCCGTGGCAAAGTGACTGCCATTGGAAAATAAACGTTCCTGCTGCTGAGAGATACAATCGAGGCCACCATTGTTATCCACCACGACGACTATAGGCAGGTTTTCCTGGAATGCTGCCTCAATAGAAAGACCACCTGATAAAAACGCACCATCGCCGCTGATTAACACGACATTACGATCTGGATGAATATGCTTGGCCGACAGTGCAAATGACACGCCAACTCCCAACATGCTGTAGGAACCAGGATGCATCACGCCATCTAGTTTCAGGCCACCATGGCCAGAAATATTGGTGGCGATCTCTGACCAAAAGTGAGTGTTACCGCCGTCAAATACCAGCCAGTCACCATCGGACATAGCATCTTGCACATCCAGGGATAATTGTAGTGGATGAATCTCCTGCGGTCGCCAGCCTGCTCCAGCTGTCTCAATCGCCAGATCATCCAGTGTTTCATGAACCCATTTTGTACGTTGGTGTTGGTTAACTTCAAGCCAGTCACGGCTAAGCTGCCATCGCCCGTCGTTCTGCATAGCCAGCATGGCATCCAGAAAAGCACCGGGATCACTTAATAACAAATGATCTGCTGCGCGGTTGAATTCAATCTCCTCAAAGGAGCCATTAACACAAATCAGTTGGGTGTCTTGTGGAAAAAATGGTGGATTACCAAAATTCATCTGGTTATCCAGTCTGCCACCGATCATGATGATGCAGTCACTTTTGTGCAGTGCAAATTTTGAGGGCGCATACTGGTGAATATCTGCCAACCCCATGTAAGCAGGCGCACTTTCCTTTAACAACTTCTGATGATAGGGGACGTTGAAAATTGGAATATTCAATTGTTCCCCAACCTGCTCAAGTGTGGCCTCGGCTCTGCTCCACCAAACACCATGACCACCAATTAAAATGGGGCGCTCAGCCGCCGCTATACGTTCGAGTAAAGCATCTAAGGCCTGGGGTTCTGGCCAGGCTTTCGGTGCAGGTGTCGCACCGCGTTGATAGGGACGCTCGTTACGCCCGGCATCTTCGGGATAAGAAGAAAACATGATGTCTACCGGCAAAGATAGATGTACCGGTCCAGGATACCCACTGGTTGCAATACGCCAGGCACGATCGACAAATTCGCCAATTCTCTCGCCATCGGTAATGCTAAAACTATATTTGGTGAGCGGCGCGGCAATACTGACATCATCAATTTCTTTAAATCCACCTGCCCCCTGTCGTTTTAAGCTGCTGGAGCCAGTTAAAAAGATAACCGGCGAGCGTTCACCCCAGGCCTCCATCATTGCCGGCACGGCATTGGCGAAGCCCTCTGGCCCAACCAGACATACCGTGGGCTGCCGAGTGATACGCGCATGTCCATCAGCCAGATGTCCGGCGATTTGCTCGTGCGGACAATTGATTACAGGCAACTGGCACTCCATAAAGCCTTCCAAGGCCGGATTACAAAAACCCCCTGCCAGGGTAAATACATGCTGTACACCTTTTTCGTGCAAGGCCCGGGCTAAAAGTTGCCCGCCACGCAATTTGATTGTTGTGCTCATAGTCTTAAAGTTAAATGTGATTTATTGAATAAAAATGGAACGATCCTAAGCGCGGTCTACTGGATTTTGCCGCGTAAGTTATTCGGGCAATCAGCAGGTTGCCACCAGGACAACACGTCTCTTGATAACTCATCCAGGCAACGTATACCCAGTTGTGCCAGAGTGCTACTGACTTCTGCGGTCAGTATGTCAGTAATCGCTTTGAGCCCCACTTCACCAGCGCAACCCATGGCATAAAGAAATGGCCTGCCCAGCATGACGAAGTCTGCTCCTGCCACCAGTGCTTTAACTATATCTTCTCCACCGCGTACACCAGTGTCGTAAATTAGTGGGTAGTCCTTGCCCACTGCATCCCTGATTGCAGCGAGGGCGTAGACAGGCGGCAACAGGCTCTCCATCTGACGGCCGCCATGGCCGGACACGTACACCGCGTCGGCGCCGCATTCTCTAGCCTGCAGCGCATCAGCTACTGAGGTTATGCCCTTGACTACTAAACAGCCTTGCCACTGCTCGCGAAGGTCTTTCAAATAATCCCAGGTTGCTCGGTCTCGACCATGTCCCCGCTGAAAAGCACCAAACTTATTTCGGTCGATGTTAGCAGTGTGTGGTACCCCGCCAGCCAGTGTAGACAGCGACCAGTGTGGATGCATCATGAAGTCCAGAAACAATCTGGGCGTCATCCTAAACGGCACCGAGAAACCTGAACGCAGCTCTCGGGGGCGGCGGGCAAGCTGTGGCACATCGACTGTTAGCATCAGGACATCGCAGCCAGAGCTAGCAGCACGAGCTATCATGTCGTCCTGCAATTCCTGATTCGCTCCAGGATATAACTGAAACCAGCAATGATTTCCGGCAACTTCAATCAGTTTTTCCATGGGGGTCGAGGCGGCGTTGGAAATACCCATGGGCAAATTGCTTTGTTTGGCTAATCTCGCCAGCATGGCGTCAGCACCGCTCCAGGCCAGATTGCACATGCCCATTGGCGCTACACCAAATGGCACATCGTAGTGTGTACCCAGAAAAGTCTGACTGATGTTGCGCTGTTCGACATTAACCAATCCACGAGGCTGCAGCTTGATTGCACTTAGCGCTTGCATCGAAGAAGTCAGGCCATTGCCCTCGCCAGCACTGCCGTCAATAAAATCGTAGATTATTCGCGGCCACTTGCTGGCGGCTCGATCTCGCGCGTCATTGATTGATACAGGCACTCTGCCATGGCGTGGAAACATTACTGCGCTTACTTTCCGTAAGCCCATTGCGGGAGGAATAGCGAAAGCTTAAATCTAAGAATCACCAGTAAACCCAGCTGAAATTACCAAACACAACCTAACTCGTGTGAAGATCCTCACTATACGTCGTCCACTCCATAATTTACTGAAAATTCATATATCGTATATTATTTTTGCGATTCTACACGAAAACTCAGAGTTTTAAACCGAAGATACATTTTGGTAACTGATCTAATAATCAGCAGGTATTGGGCCCTTCTTAACAAAGGGATGTAATCCACCGCAGAAAATCTCTAACATGCTGATATTTGCTGGAAATATCGGATGATACTAAGTTAAGCATTATCAACCAGGAATTTGCCTGGATGAAGGGTTTCTTGCATTTAATATCTTGGTTTGATCAAACGTTTATTTTTTGGAGTCATGTTCGTAGCTTAACGTCAGACGATCCGGGTACAAGGAAATGGTGCTCGCGCTCGTCGTCAGTACCCATCGGAGCATTCTTCCGCCTATTTTATTGCTAGATTGAACCAACCCGGCAAGTTTCATTTCTTCTATGAAGGTTATATACGAAAATTCTAAATCAGTAATACAAACAATAGGCTTTAGATTATTAATTGTCTTCGAATAGGCAACTTTTTAGCATTTTGAACGCTATTCTTAAGTACGTAGGATGTGGTGAGGTACGAACCGCATCAATTGAGCAAACTATGGGGCTTAAGAGTAACTACTCTACACAGACCACCACTGATGCGGTTCGTACCTCACCACATCCTACAATTTTGAGGAATTGATAGTGCGCAATGCCAATTGGTTATTGCTGGCTACCAGTTAAATGATTAATGACAAACCAGCCTAAAGAAGAAGCGCTGTTAGCCGAAGAAGCTATTAATTTGCGGGGACGTAATATCGCGCTCTCGTGCGTAGGATAAGTGCAACCAATCTTATTGACAAAAGTAATCTACTCAGATTAGTCGAATTTTTTAAATCTCATTTTTATTAGTTTTAGAGATTCTCAACAGCCTACTAACCTTCCGGATCAGATTAATGGTATCGATTCTGATACGTCGTCATTTATTGATATAGATCAATTACCCTATAGACGCAATTGGATAGTCTGAATATTTACTCAAGTGTAAATAACATGACCGATCTAATTGAACAAGTCAGATACGATCACATAAGTATGTCCAGAATTCTTTTATTAGTTGAACATGAATTAACAAAACTCGGTGCCGGACGAAATACTGATTTCGATTTAGTACTCGAGTCAATGCAATATATGATTGAGTACAGCGAGGCTATTCACCATCCTAAGGAAGATGCCATTATGAGTTGCATATATGGCAGAAAGCATGAACTGGATAAATTTATTGATGCTATTCGGGAACAGCACGAAAGAATGGACACCAAAAGCACTAACTTCTATAGGTTGATTCAACTCGCCTCGATGGATCAGTTTGTTAAGCGACAAAATATTATAGACTGTGGCAATAATTATATTCTACTTCAGCGAAATCACATGCGACTTGAAGAAGAAAAACTACTAGGCGAGATCAAACTAATGTTAACGGTCGAAGATAGTGTACGCATCAATAAACAATTCATAGACCAAAAAGATCCACAAATAAAAGATGACTTTGAAAAATCTTTTAACGGTCTATACCGCTCTCTAATTGGTCTATAACACGGTGTCGTCATGAAACATGCATAGATGTAAAAATTCTGATGTATGCGCTGTGGAACCTAAAACATCTCAACTATATTTTTCAGAAGATCATTGTTATTCTCATTCAACCCCTTCAACTGACTCTGAATAACACCGAGGCTATCCAACAGTGTGATCATATTCGAATGAGCTAATTCATCTCGACTCATCGCCTTATACTTCACACCAAACAAGTTGGAAAGTATTCGAATATCATCAGCGCTTCCTGTCAACATAGTCCACTGGGTATGTGGCAAATTATTTATTTCCATGTAGTTGCGCATTTGCTCTGGAGTATCTCGATGGGGATCCAGGGTTATTAGCGTCACATCTACACGACTTTTTAATCCATCAGGCAATGAAGCTAACAGCTTTTTTATTCGGGAGATAATCAGTGGGCAGGTATGTTCACAATAGGTATACACAAATGCTACCAATTGCGGTCTACCTGCCAAATCTACTAATTCGATAGGCAGTCTATTCTGATCCATCCACAAGGATTCAAATTGATAGACCGATGTCGATGGCAGATCGCTTGCAAGCACGTTGTGTAAAGATAGCAATACAAAAACTAGAAAACCTATTATTCGTTTGATTTTCTTGTCACCCAAACCGTATTGTATTCGTAGCATAATCTAGATACCTTTTGCACAGCGAAAGCCTAGAGAAGCAAGCGTATAATTCGCCAGGATACTGCTACGCATTGCATAGCGCATAAAAGCAGCATAATCACCTGGGTCCACAGACTGCGCTGCACCTGATCCGCAAAATAATTGCTTATCTAAAGCCGAATCACCCCGTGATTCTCCTGTCACCAGAGAAGAATTAAAGTCGCTAACATGTTCCCACACCACACCGTGCATTCCATAAATGCCCCAGTAATTTGCTTCAGTGAGATCAACACTCGGTAAGACCGCACTTGCAGGTTTAGCATACCAATCAAGTATTTTCCGTTTGAATGCGATGGAGTCCACTCCGCGAGGAGACTCACTACTTGCCATTGCTGCGTACTCCCACTGATCAACAGTCGGCAACGTTTTACCTACTGATTTACAAAACGCCATTGCCGCGTACCACGACACCCTGGTTACGGGTTGATCCCTATGTTCAGCTATAGTTGCTATATCCAAGCCAAGCATATAACCCTCATCTGCAAATAGTGAACTCACGTTCGGTTTCTGCCATTTTAAATTATCTTGAACAAATGTGTAAAACTGCTGGTTCGTAACGTGGAACCGATCCATATAGAATGACGATATGCTGACGCGCTGTTGAAGTCCGTTTTTTTTGTATAACGGCGTATACCAACCACCTTTAACCAGTGTCATTTCAATCGGGATATCTAAAGCCTCTACAGCCCCCTGAACTATTGCAGAAGAAAAACAAAAAACCAGTCCGGTTAGTAATTTTCTTAGAAACATATACAAGAAAATATCACTAGTGCGTGGAGCGAGATTCCGCTACATCAAGCGGTAGAATTTCCCCACCGTTATTGTTCCAATTATTAAGGATATAGGTTAGAACATTAGCCATTTTCTCATCGTCTAGTTGAACAGCTGGCATTACTCCATTATATGTCTGACCATTCACCACAACCTCACCAGACAAACCGTCAATTAGCACTCGGATCGAACGTTTTGGATCAGACAGCAAATAATCAGAGCCCGCCAATGGTGGGAAAACACCAGGGATACCCTGACCTTCTGATTGATGACAAGCCATACAGTTCTGCTCATAAACCCGCTGCCCTGCTACAATGCGCTCGGCCTTGTTGGCAGCCTTAGGAGAGCCGGCGCCCGCATCAACGATCGTTTGAATTCCGCCTCCCTCAGGAAGATAAATAGCGTCATCCTGTTTTCCAGAGTAAACCATCAGGTCTTCATTACCGGATACTTTCAGCATACCCAATGCGCCCTTGTTGAACGCTCTGAATATTGAGTGATCGACAGCTATAAAAGTTCCAGGCACATCCGTAGTAAATTCGACAATTGCAGCACCTCCCGCCGGAACCAATGTAGTCTGAACGTTTTCATTGATCAGTGAACCACCTTCAACATTCACACGATCAAAGATCTCTCCAATGACGTGAAAGGATGAAACCAGATTTGGTCCACCGTTTCCAACATACATCCTAATCGTTTCGCCAACTTCGGCCTGGATAGCATTATCACCAACAAGCGATCCGACTGAGCCGTTAAAAACCACATAATCAGGGTTCTCAGCCAATGCCTTAGCCATATTAAAAGTCTGCAACCCTTCATCACCATAATTGCCCGTGGTATAAAACTCACTCTGCATGACATAATATTCACGATCTACTTCAGGCAACCCTTCTTCAGGCTCTACTAGAATCAGTCCATACATACCATTGGCAATATGCATACCCACTGGGGCGGTGGCACAATGATATACATACAGCCCCGGATTTATGGCTTTAAATGAAAATGTAGAAGAATGGCCAGGAGCCGTAAACGAAGATGTAGCACCACCTCCAGGACCCGTCACGGCATGTAGATCTATGTTGTGTGGCATTTTACTGGTTGGATGGTTATTTAGATGAAACTCAACCAGGTCGCCTTCCCGAATACGTATGAATTGACCAGGTACAGTTCCACCAAAAGTCCAAAAGGTATAATCCACACCATCACTCAATCGACCAACCTTCTCCACCGTATCTAAATTAACAATCACCTTAGCAGGATGATCACGAGTAATAGCTGGAGGAACTTGGGGTGCCGTGGTAAGCACAGCATTCTCTATCGGCATTTCATCTGAAGCAGGTAAACTAGGGACACATAAGATAGCAACACTAGAAAGCAACAATAGTGAGATAGTGCGAAGGCTCCGTAATTCCATAATTCGTAAAGGCATTATTGTTTGATCCACGAAAAATACTCTATTTTGTTAACAGACTAAATATTAGGAACCGAATCGAAACCTGGGACCTTGATCTAGATCATATCCTTGTCTTGTTCGGGTCACTTAAGTTGTTAAAAGGCTATCGAATCGACGAATAATTGTTCCGCACTTGAAGAATTTCTAAGAAAAACTACCTAGCTAGTGGACCATGCTGGGCGTTATAAGACCTGTAAAAACCAATACCCCAAATAATGCCACAGCAGTACCTGCGAACTGGCGAACAATAGGCTTATTCTTAAAATTAACATTCCGACTAGTAACACCAACAAATGCCAAAATTGGGATGGTACCCAAGCCAAAAGCAATCATCGACACCCCACCAATCAGCAAATCACCTGAACCGATTACCAGTACTAGTGCCGAATAAACCAAACCGCATGGCAGCCAACCCCACAGTGCGCCTGCAGCAAAGGCCCGCGGATAAGTTGTTGCCGGTAATAAACGCCCTGCCAATGGGGCCAAATATTTCCAGAACTGTCCTCCAAATCTTTCGATCCACGATAAGCCACTCCACCAGCCAGCCAAACCAATACCAAGTAGAATTAAAAAAGTGCCAATAAATATCTGCATTATTTCATGTGACAAATGTTGTCCGAACAAATGTACCAAACCAGTTCCCATCGATGCAGCTATGACACCCGCCACCGCATAACTCATGAGCCTTCCTGCCGCTAGCGCAAGCGATAACCCAATAGAAGAAGATAGCGATGCCCCCTGCTGAAGGTAGCCGGATATGCCCCCACACATTGCAACACAATGTACAGATCCGAAAAACCCAAGCATAAATGCCGTGACTGGAATATATGCCGACACCATTACTTATAGCCAAGAATAATAGAACTAGCTTCTGGCAACGATAGTTGGCCTTCAACCAGCCAGTCACTGGTTTCTATTTGTGCTAGCCATAAACCATTGTTAGGAACAACAATATCGCCTCGGTAATAACCATCTGCGTAACGAATCAACACGGCTGTGAGATCCAGTCCCGCACGAGTACGATGCCGTAGATTGAATCGGACCTGATCGGGCGCTTCCAGCTCAGCACGATGCAAAAGAGATACAATAACTTTATCCTTCAATGATAAATCAATATTCGCTGATATCTGATTTTTTACCGACATCTGTGCTCGTTCTAGAACTCGATTTATTTCCTTTCCACGCTTGTAGTAATCGTCAACAACTAACCCATCGTAGCTTTTTATCGACATAGTCAACATACCGATGCCAACTACAACCGAGGTCAATGGAATTGCGATAATCATCCACACCATTGGCTCACGATACCATGGTCGATTAACCTGTTTATGAATCGGTGACGTTGTAGCTTCGATCGACATTTTTGACATTATCTGGGTTTTAAATATCTGGCCTTCGCCATAGCTTTAAGTTCTGGGTTGTTTTTCGCGGTAATCTGTATTTCGATATCCGCCGATGGAAATTTCATATCAACCGGATCTACCAATATAGCAATGATAGCTTCTTCAACATATCCTGATGTTACGAACACTTCTTTTTCTTCGCGAAGTTTAATTCCGGGCAAACCGGTAACGGCAACATGAAAGATATGATCATAATTATCCTTGTTAAGCAGCTTTAACGTATAAATATTCTCAGCAAGACCTTCGTTGGTTACGCGGTATAATACGTTTCGATCGCGAATGACATCCAGACCAACTGCATCACGTGTTACCAGTCCGTATATAAGAGCCCCACTAATTGCCACTAGTATTAACGCGTATAAAATGACTTTAGGTCGAAACAGTTTTGTTGCACCGCTGGCTAGTGCATTCTCAGTTGTATAACGAATCAAACCTTTCGGATATGACATTTTTTCCATTACATCGTCACAAGCATCGATACATGCGGCGCAACCAATACACTGATATTGCAAACCATCCCTTATATCGATACCTGTAGGGCAAACCTGAACACACAACTTGCAATCAATACAACTACCCAAACCCACAGCCTTTGTATCCTCACTACGCTTACGATGACCTCGTGGTTCGCCCCGCGCCGGATCGTAGGAGATAACAAGTGTATTTTTATCAAACATTGCGCTCTGGAAACGAGCATAGGGACACATGTATAAACACACTTGCTCACGCATCCAACCAGCGTTTCCATAGGTAGCAAAACCGTAAAACAGCACCCAGAAGGTTTCCCAGGGTCCAGTTTGCAACACGACGATCTTGTGTCCAAGCTCAATTATCGGCGTAAAGTAGCCAACAAAAGTATAGCCTGTCCAAACGGACAAAATAACCCAAATGCCGTGCTTTACAATCTTTAAGAAAACTTTGTGCTTGTTAGTGGGGGATTTGTCCAGCTTAATGCGCTGATTGCGATCTCCTTCAACTTTGCGCTCTATCCACATAAACACTTCGGTCCAGACCGTTTGTGGGCAGGCGAATCCACACCATAATCGTCCAGCAATGGCGGTAAAGAAGAACAATGATAGAGCAGCAACAATAAGCAGGGCCGCGAGGTAGATAAAATCCTGTGGCCATAGGGTTATGCCGAATAGATAGAACTTTCGTGCCGGCAGATCAAATAATACAGCCTGACGACCATCCCATTGAATCCATGGAAGACCGTAGTAAATTCCCATAAGAATGACTACAGCAGTAACCCGTAGTGCTGCAAATATGCCGGTTACATGACGCGGGTGTATTGTTTCTCGCTTTGCGTAGAGCGATTGCTTAAGGGAATTGTCCGTATTATCCATAAGACTTTAAGGTTTCAGTTCTCCGTCGATTTTTGGGGTTCTCAGAATCGCGATGCCGAACAGTGTTGAAAGTGCCCCTAACGCCCATAGAACAAGAAAAGTAATACTGTACCCAGCAAGACGTGGATTCACCTCAACACCAAGCGAATCGGCTAACAGCAAAGGATCAATAAAGGCGAACGACAACGCGGAAAATATGCTTGCGCATACAAAAGACGGCCAAAGTATGGCAATCAAACGTCTTTTAAATGACATCTTCATATTGTCCCTGGATATATATCCTACTAATTATTTCAATTTACCGTCTTCTGAAAACTACTAAGATATGCGGTTAACAAATGAATCTGACTTTCAGTTAACTGGTTGCCAAACGCCGGCATGTCTCCTTGTCTGCCCTTGTCAACCGATTCAATTATGGATCTTAATGAACCACCATATAGCCATATATTGTCTGTCAAATTGGGCGCACCCATCGCCATATTACCTTTGCCTTCGGGCCCGTGGCACGCGACACACATAGCCATATATCGTTGCTTACCCGCTGGCAGATAGTGTTTATTTATCGGCTCACGTGTAAAAGAATAAACAAACTCGGAGACCTCCGACACGCCTTTTCGCCCAAGACCTGTCCCCCATGCCGGCATAGCTGCTCGACGCCCATTTAACAGTGTTGCTTTAATAGTTTCTTCGTCGCCACCATAGAGCCAATCGTGATCAGTCAGGTTTGGAAAACCAGTATATCCGGCAGCGTCCGCACCGTGGCATATCGCACAGTTATTAGCAAACAAACGCTTTGCTGTACTCATTGCACTGTTATTGCTCTTTAATGCTTCAACCGGCGTTGCTAAATACTCCGCATACATGGGTGCCACAAGCGTCTCGGCATCCTTAACTTCTTGCTCATAACGATCAATGGAAGACCATTTTAGTATACCGGCGAAGTTTCCCAAGCCAGGATACAAAATCAGATACACTGCTCCGAATACCAGAGTGATATAAAACATCATCAACCACCATCTGGGAAGAGGGTTATTAAGCTCTTCCAGGTCCTCATCCCAAACATGCCCCATGGTTTTTACTTCACCATCTTTTCGCTCCTTTACCGTATTGGTTCGCATAAGCAAAATAACGCAATACAGCAAACCAAGCACCGATGGAATAATAATAAACCAGCTCCAGAATTCACTAGTAAAATCAGACATGGCGAGTCCCTTTGCTGGATTCGCCTGGATGTGTGTCGTCGCCATCGTCAAACGGTAATCTGGAGGCTTCTTCGAAATCCGTTGTGCGTGCACCGCTCCATGCCCATATGATTATGCAGACAAACATAATAACTAATGCGATGGTCCAAAAAAGATGAAAACTAGACATTAGGCACCCTCATCTGCGTTTCCCAATTAATATGCCAAGACCCTGCAAATACGCAATCATTGCATCCATTTCTGTCTTACCCTCCAATACAGCGGGTGCCGCTTCAATTTCTTCATCACTATACGGATGACCCAACATAACCAACGCTCGCATCTTGGTTTGAATACTGGATGCATCCAAAGGAGTTGTTTCAAGCCACGGATAGCCAGGCATGATAGATTCGGGTACAACATCCCGTGGGTTTATCAAATGAATTCGATGCCAGTCATCACTGTAACGAGCTCCAACCCGCGCCAAATCCGGACCCGTACGCTTCGAGCCCCACAGAAACGGTCGGTCATAAATAAACTCACCGGCAACTGAGTAATGTCCATAACGTTCAGTTTCTGTACGAAACGGTCGAATCATCTGGGAATGGCAGGACACACAGGATTCACGAATATATAAATCCCGCCCACTTAGCTCCAGCGCAGCGTAGGGCTTTAAGCCGGCAACAGGTTCGGTGGTAGAACTCTGGAAAAACAACGGCACTATTTGCACAATACCACCGACACTCACCACCAGAATGACCAGAATAATTAGCAGTCCTATGTTTTGTTCAACTTTCTCTTGTAGAGACATTTTCTTATCCGGGCCTGATTAATGGGCCGGCGCCAAAACTGGAGCCACCGCAGGTTGTTTGTTGATAATTGTTCGGGCAATGTTGTACGCCATCACTAACATGCCAGAGAGGTATATCAATCCGCCCAGCAAACGAATGAAATAATAAGGATGCATAGCGTCTACAGTTTCAATAAAGCTATAGATCAAGGTTCCGTCTTCATTCACGGCTCGCCACATCAAGCCCTGCATAATCCCCGAGATCCACATCGAGGTGATATACAAAACAATCCCCAACGTCGCCATCCAGAAATGCATTTCTATTAGTCTTACGCTGTATATTTCGCTGTTGTATAGACGTGGAATTAAGTAATACAACGCCCCTATAGTGACCATGCCAACCCAACCAAGAGCACCGGAATGAACATGTCCAATCGTCCAGTCGGTATAGTGGGACAATGCATTCACGGTTTTAATTGCCATCATTGGTCCTTCAAATGTAGACATGCCATAGAACGAAACCGAGACGACTAAAAACTTCAGAATAGGATCGGTGCGTAACTTATGCCAGGCGCCAGAAAGTGTCATGATGCCGTTAATCATGCCGCCCCAGGACGGTGCCAGTAACACCAGAGAGAACACCATACCGAGGGATTGCGCCCAGTCCGGCAACGCGGTGTAGTGCAAATGGTGGGGTCCAGCCCAGATATAGGTAAAAATGAGCGCCCAAAAATGCACTACAGACAATCGATACGAGTACACCGGTCTATTTGCCTGTTTCGGAATAAAGTAATACATGATTCCGAGAAAACCAGCCGTAAGGAAAAAGCCTACCGCATTGTGCCCATACCACCATTGCACCATCGCATCCTGAACTCCCGCATACACCGAATATGACTTGAACAATCCAACGGGTATGGCAAGGTTATTAAAGACATGCAGTATGGCGACGGTAAGAATAAAAGCGCCGAAAAACCAGTTGGCCACATAAATATGTTTCATTCTGCGCCGCATTATCGTGCCAAAGAACACAAATGCGTAAGCCACCCAAACTACTGTAATAAGAATGTCGATCGGCCATTCCAGTTCTGCATATTCCTTTGTTGATGTTAGTCCCATCGGTAATGTTATCGCCGCCGATACGATAACCAGATTCCAGCCCCAGAATGTAAAACTGGCCAGACGATCGAATGCCAACCGTACATGACAGGTACGCTGAACCACGTAATAGGATGTGGCAAATAACGCACTGCCACCAAATGCGAAAACCACCGCATTGGTATGTAGGGGTCTTAGACGGCCAAAAGTTAGCCATGCAATATCAAAGTTTAACGCTGGCCAGACCAACTGTGATGCTATGAATACCCCAACAAGCATACCCACAATACCCCATACTATGGTCATTATGGCAAACTGGCGGACCACCTTATAGTTGTACATTTCTGAGTTATTCACATGTATCCTATTAACACTACGTTATAGATTGTGGACTTATACCGGGCCGTTGCCCGGTAAGTTACACACTATGTACGGAAGACCGGGCCAAAACCAAAACCCCAAAGACTGATCGTTACAACGATAAGCCCAACCAACGAAACCAGCCCAAAGGCAAGAATTGCACTGGCAAAAAGAAAACCTTTTTCCTTATTAATCTCCATAATCGTAGGCACACCGGAATACAGCAGCGCCACGCTGTAACCAAGTGCGGGCAAACCGACTAAATAAATCAGCCATGGAATAGGATAAAGCAAGGTGATACCGACCAGATAAAGAGGTATCGCACTAAAAACCGCTAACGAAAAGCAATGGTTTAGAGACGTCTTGGCGTCGTAGGTAGCTGCCATCCAGTGAATGGTCTTCGCCAATACAAAAACCACCACGAGCATTGCCAGAAATGTCATCCCCGACAAACGTAGTGCGCTGTCAGCAGTTAAGGTAACGGGGTCGCCACTACCTACTCGCCAGCCAACCTGGCTGGTTCCAATATAGGCCGCTACCGCTGTAATCAGGGAAAGCGGCACCACATATCTTGTATAGCACTGAGCAATAGTAAAATCGGACTGCCGAACCTGTTCCCAACCGGAGGTTGGGTTTCTAAGTAGGGAAGAAATAAGGCCAAAATTCACGATCAGATAACACCTTTGTCTTTTTGGCTATGATCGCCGGCCTTTTCGTTGACCGCCTTGACCTAAGTCAAGTTAACGATTGATAGATAAACCTATATTCACAACCCACTGAAATAAAAACTAAGCATTAAGGCAACCGGGAAATAACTTTGATGACTGGTAACGAATCGTACTCTTGCTATCACTGTTCCTTACCTGTCATTCGACCCGGCGAGTTCAACGACACAGCCAAGGGAACCGTACGACAATTTTGCTGTGCAGGATGTCAGGCAATAGCAGGGGTGATCGAGCATAGTGGATTCAGCCGCTATTATGAATTCAGGGACCAACCTGGCAGCAGGCCCGATTTACAATCAAACGATATATTCGATGTATACGACAAGCCTACAATGCAGGTTGGTTGGGTTACACAAGGTCCATCCATGTCGGCAGAAATATTGGTTGAAGGCATACATTGTGCAGCCTGTGTTTGGCTAATCGAAAATTGGTTAAAGCAGTTACCGGGAGTGGAATCAGCCTACGTAAACCTCAGTCAATTCCGACTCTCGATTGAGTGGTCTGCAGACCAACTTAACGTAAGCGATATCTTCCGACAGCTTAAGAAAATAGGCTATGGTGCTCGCCCTTTTTCACAATCAACCAAACAAGCCCAGCTTAACAAACAGCGCCATGCCCTGTTAAAGCAATTAGGTATAGCTGCCGTGTTTGGCATGCAGGTAATGGTCATCAGCGTGGCACTTTACAGTGGCGACTGGTTTGGAATCGATCCTGCGATACGCACATTTCTTGAGCGGGTTAACTTACTATTGATACTGCCGGTACTGTTCTACTCAGCTCAACCCTTCTTTACAGGCGCTATCAGAAACCTCAAGTTGCGAACAGCAGGAATGGATTTACCGGTGTCCCTGGGATTAATCCTGGCATTTCTCGGTAGCGTCTGGGCTTCCCTGTCACACACCGGTGACATCTACTACGATTCGATTGCTATGTTTGTTTTTTTCTTACTTGGCGCACGTTATCTGGAGCTAGTCGCAAGAATGAAGGGCAGTACGGCAATGGACATGCTATCAAGTGCTACCCCAGAATACGCAACGCGCTATTCAACCGATAAGCAAAGCGAAAGGTTCGTAACTGTTCCTGTAGCAGAGCTGAACATTGATGATCGTATATTGGTCAAACCGGGCGAAGTATTACCTGCCGACGGCATTCTGCTTGATCAATGCTCTACATTTGATGAATCCCTGTTAAGCGGGGAACATGCACCAATATTACGTTCCGTAGGCGACCAGGTCTTGTCGGGATCAATCAATATCGACCAAGCAGTTTTTATTCGAGTGAATAAGCAGCCTGAAAATACCACCCTTTCTTCCATTCTTCGCATGGCACAGGCCTCCAACCAGGACAAACCTAGAATTGCCATGCTATCGGAAATTGTCGCTAGCCGTTTCGTTGTAGTCATACTTTTCCTTGCGGGCATCGTAGCCGTAGGCGGGATAATCGTTGGGTCGGACACATGGTTAACTACAACCATTGCTGTCCTGGTCGTCACTTGTCCCTGTGCCCTGAGCCTGGCAACACCGCTAGCGATCACGGCCAGCATTAATACCATGATGCAGAAAGGCGTATTTATAGCCAAACAACACGCTCTTGAGACGCTCACCAAAGTTAATCATGTGGTTTTTGATAAAACCGGCACTCTTACAAGCGACACACCCAAGCTTATCAACATAGAGACAATGCATGAGATTAATGCAGATGAATGCTTATGTATTGCCGCGTCTCTGGAACAATACTCGGCACATCCCATCGCTCGATCGTTATTAGGCGCAAATAACCTCGAGCTTCTATCCAGCGAGTCCTACTGGAACATTCCGGGTCTTGGGGTCAGTGGAGTGATAAACCAGCAAACCTATTATTTGGGGTCCGACGAATATATTGCGGCTCAACTAAAACAGCCTTTAGCTATATTTCAAACTAACGTTCTGCACTCCAATCCAGGTAGCAACAATAGCTCGATAGTGTTTCTTGCTAACAACAAAACATTGCTCGCAGCTTTTACGCTTCAAGAGAGCCTAAGAAACGGTGTCAAACCTCTAATAAACTACTTAGGGCGGCACAATATCGCCTTAAGTCTCTATTCTGGTGACCGGCAACAGACGGTGAATGATCTGGCACTAAAGTTAGGGATAAAGGATGCCCATGGTGGCTGTAAACCGGATCAAAAACTTAAATACGTAAAGGACCACATAAGCTCTGGTAAGACGGTAGCCATGATAGGCGATGGAATTAACGATAGTCCGGCACTGAGTCAAGCTCATCTCGCGATCGCCTGCACTGGCAACATTAACCTATCTGCTGCCAATGCAGATATTGTTCTAACCAACAAGTCTATCGATAGCCTACAGTTCGCCCATCGCTTTGCCCATAAAACTAGCCGAATCATTCGTCAGAATATCAGCTGGGCAATCATCTATAACCTATGCGCTGTACCGGCTGCTGTAATGGGTTGGGTGCCACCTTGGCTCGCTGGAATTGGCATGTCATTAAGTTCAGTTATTGTGGTAATTAACGCATCGAGACTCAACCGAGTTGATGATTTACCCACAGAAGAGGTCTAATGGATATTCTCTATCTACTCATACCTTTATCAATAGCTCTAGTGCTAATAATAGCCGGCGTGTTTCTTTGGTCGGTAAAAAGTGGACAATTTGACGACCTTGAAGGTCAGGGTCAACGTATACTTTTTGATGATGATGCGATAAACAAAGAAACAAAAAATAATGAAAGCATGCTGACCAATGATCAGGTAAATAAAAAGTAATGAAAAATGTATTTAGGTTTCACGACACGGATTAGGATGGCAGTGTGTTCTGACGAAAGGTCATTAAAGGATAAGTTCTCAATTTGCAAAATCATTTGTTAGGACAAGCTAATCTGTGTGTCACGACATGCAGTCAATTTATTAGACGCAGGCGTCAGCATTTCTACGATTTCCGCGAATGGCGCCCTTGCCAACCATATTTTCTAAAGCCTCCATATTAATTATATGGACAATACGACGATTGACCTTGACGAAGCCGGCACCTTGAAAGCGCCTGATCAAGCGACTAATTGTCTCTGGCGAAAGACCAAGATAATTTGCGATATCATGTCTAGTCATACTTAGCTCAAATTCTGTTTCTGAAAATCCCCGCTTACCTAATCGCCCGGAAAGACTAAGTAGAAAAGTAGCTAGACGACTATCAGCAGGGCGTTGGGCTAGCACCAACAACATAGATTGCTCCTGGGTGATTTCTCTGCGCATTATCGCGGAAATTTCTTTATGGAGACTTGGAATAGCGAGAGTGAGTCGATCAAGATCTTTTATCGGCAACTCACAGACGTATGTCTCCTCTAAACTAACCACACTGCAACTGTGCACATCATCAATACCATCGAAACCGACAATTTCACCCGGCATATGAAACCCTACAATCTGCTCGTCTCCTTCCTCGGTAGTAATAACAGACTTCAGACTACCGGACCTAACTGCAAAAAGTGCCGAAATCTTATCGCTGTCGTTGTATAAAGTTTCACCTCGTAAAACAGTTCGATGCGGAGAAATAATCTCCTCAAACTTATCTAAGTCTTCGCTCGATAATCCCCGGGGTAAACAAAGTTCAGACAATGAACAATTCCTACAACGTAATCTAATTTTTTCTAAATTTATAATATTATTCATTAATTTTATCCCATTGACCGACTATTTATTTACAAAAACCAGCTAGAAAAGTCATGTAAAGTTTCGAGATTTTTGTCACACAATAAATAATACCTTATTTATCAAATATTTTAGTTAGTGATATTTTGGTTTGCCATTTTAATTATCCCAATTTGATAAATAAAACCATGGATCCTAATTAAAAGCTTTAGCTACTGCACACATCTATCTACCCTGGATCTATGAAAGAACAGCGTAGAAACAGATATATAGCAAGTATAATAACAGCAAATGTAGTGTGGATACCGAACTCTTAGTTGACTGAACGTGAACACTTCGATTAAATAAAACACCCTACAGAATGCGTTGACCTAGCACTGTTCGTCATCAACTAAAATCGTTTTTAACGCTTATCAGAATATGCAGGAAATATCGATATCCAGTATTTCACGAGAATATTCAAAGAAGAGGTCGAGGTTCATGAAGATTACAAGATGAATTTTCGGGACAAAAAGCAATACTGAGTTGAATATTCGGTAATAGATTTGACTGCATGATCAACAGGCAACCTAATAGAAGAAGTGGTCCAGATAGTGAGAAGGTTTCGAGAATGCGTGGTTTTATAATTCGCATAACAGCAGGATTGATTGCTATGCTTTTGATCGCCGTTACCGGAGAGGTTGCGGTACGTGTCTATGAGAGCGTATACCCGGTGTATAAGTTATACGATCCTGCTGTGGGCTTTCGCTATAAACCAGGTGTATCGCTGGATTTGTATAATGAGGAATCGAAGCGCAATGTGCCTTTTAGTATCAATCATGAGGGTTTTCGGGATCTACCCAGAGCGACATACAAAGATCCATTGACCCGTCGGGTTGTGGTGCTGGGTGATTCCTTCGTTGCGGCGGCTCAGGTTAATTTCGAAGATAGCTTTCATCAACGTTTGCAGCGCCAGCTAACCACAAACCTTTCTGAGGATTCCGAGCTTACAGTGGAGGTATTGAATTTCGGCGTTAGCGGCTACAGTACGGCACAGGAATACAAGGTGTATCATGATTACGCTGCAAAATACCAGCCCGATGTGGTTGTGTTGTGTTTATTTTTAGGTAACGACATCGGCAATAATTCACCTGAATTGTCGCGCAAGGGAAGGATTTTTTACAACCTGAATGATTCAGGAACCCTGAATCCCGCAGTGCAACTTGCAGAAGATCTTTACGGTACTGGTTTGATTGGCACCTATTCGTCCTTCTACCGATTCGTAAAACGAAAATCGGATCGACTGAAAAGAAAATATAGCTATTACAGCGAGCGACGTGCAGTTATGCATCGCTACAATGTGTTTCAGGATTCTCCATCCCCTGAATGGCAACGGGCCTGGCAATTAACCGAAGCCCTGATTGTAAAACTTAAAGCCGACGTTGAATCCAGTGGAGCAAAATTTCTGCTGATGACCATCCCTGATTCAATCCAGGTTTATCCCGAAGATTGGCGTCAGGCCATGCAGAATCATGTTGCAGCCAATGACAATAAGAAAAATCCAGATGCGCCATTGCAACGGGTACGCAATATGGCCAATCGTCACCAGCTGCAGCACCTTGATCTACACCCTAAATTGCAATCACAGTACGAGAAATCCGCTCAGCGACTTTACTTTGACCGAGCCCATTTCAATAAAGCAGGGCATGAGTTTGTCGGTCAGTTACTGGCAAAGGAGATGCCTGACTGGTAGTAATCCTAGAATTGGCACGTCCAGGAATTTCGCCAGCCTAGTCAATCGATGCCAACTTAGAAATTACGATCCATGCCGTAAAGAAAGGCACAATGCATGCAACGCGTATTGTTGGTCATCCCTATCTTTGCTTCTTTTAGCATCTAAAATGCTACTCTTAGTCGACACTAAATAATATTGGATTAAATATGTCAGGTCTGAATATGCCATCGCCACTCACATTTTTCACACGGTTGCGCAAGTTACGTGAGGTAGAAGAGCAGCAAGCCAAATCAAACCAGTTTCTCGCGAAGGCACTTGAGAAAGAAAAAAGAGAAGGACATCGGCTTGCCATAATCGCCCGTACAGTCGCCCTTGGGTTAGTTATGATCCTGTTACCGTTTTTGAACCAGCGACTGGATGTTTTATATCACGAAGTAGCTGTGGCGTTATTCATTGGTTTGGGCTGGCTACAACTACGCATGTCTAATGTTGGTTATTCAAAAACTGAACTTGCATTAATCTTTCTCGATATCAGTTTACTGACGCTTCTTTTCGTTATTCCAAATCCATTTCTTAATGAAGAAATACCCACCGCGGTTAATTATCGATTCGGCAGCTTTATATATTTTTTCATCATACTTGCTGTAGCAACATTAGCTTACTCATGGAGAACTGTTTGGGCTATAGGCACCTGGGTGGCTTTACTTTGGTTAGCGGCTCTGTTTGGAGTTTCGTGGTTTGGTCATGTAATGCCCGAACTAAGTGAAGCCGCCGCTATAGCTTTTGAAGGGCATAAGATCATCGGCGATGAGTTAGATCCTAATTCTGCTCAGTCGGCAGTGCGTATTCAGGAACTTGTGGTTTTTGTAATCGTCGCCGGTATTCTTGCTTTGAAGGGGTGGCGTTCTAATCAGCTTCTAATACGACAAGCTGACATTGCTGCAGAGCGAGCCAATTTATCGCGTTATTTTCCTTCCAGTCTGGTCGACGTGTTGGCGTCAACAGATCATGATATCGGAGCGGTCCGGACTCAAGAAGTTGCCGTATTTTTCACGGATATTGTTGGCTTTACACAGTTTGCAGAGCAAAACTCGCCAGAAGTTGTAATGGACTTGTTACGGGACTACCACGCGCTGGTTGAGCGCTCGATTTTTCAAAACGGAGGAACTTTGGACAAGTATCTCGGTGATGGAGTAATGGCAACTTTTGGAACGCCTGAAACCCAACCTGACGATGCCATAAATGCCCTAAAGGCCGCCCTACAACTCATCAAAGAAACCAAAGAATTCAATGCAGAACGTGAGAGCAACGGATTAACGTCAGTTCAAGTATCCATCGGGGTACATTATGGACCCGTAATCTTAGGAGATATCGGTCCATCCAGAAGATTGGAGTTTGCTGTTGTCGGTGATACGGTAAATGTTGCTAGTAGACTTGAGGCATCAACTCGTGAACTCGACTGCCAGTGTGTAGTGAGCGAAGACCTCATGCGACAGGCAAAATCATCAATGGTAAATCAACCTAAAGAAGACGTATTTTTAGCCAGAGAAGCCATTAAGTTGCGGGGACGAAAAACATCTATAGAAATATGGACAGCCTAATAATTAGCATTAATCACAAAGGTAAGTTCTTAATATTTAATCCCCTCGCACCATTAGTCTGAAGAATATTTTGACAGTTATCGCTGACATTTGTAAGAATGCGCGAAGCGCCTTTCGAATTTACACCAATGAATAAGAATTTAGATCCAAAACTGATTGCAGACGTAGTATACGATTTGGTCAGAGGCAATGAGGACGCACTGATACAACTTACGGAATGGGGGGACAATCCCACGCTGGCACCCGGCTGGGCTCATTTGTGTGAGCAGATATCCCATCTTGCCTTGCAGAGTGAGGCGCAGCATATGCGCCTTGAGAAAATGCTGGAGGATCTGCTGGAGGCTCAGGCAGATATTCAAAAGTCGCGGCTTGATGCAGTCACTGGATTACCTAATCGCTCACTTTTTTATGATCGACTGGAATCGTGGTGCAAGGAAACCGGCAAGGATGGTTGTTTATCTCTTCTGTTCATCGATCTGGATAATTTCAAGAAGGTTAACGACAGCATGGGGCATGATGCCGGAGACCACTTATTGCTTCAGGTATCAAAACGTATCCAACACGAATTGCGTGAATCCGATTTTTTATCCCGATTCGGTGGTGATGAATTTACCGTAATTCTGCCAAATTTAAAAAACGAACAAGAAGCCACCGAAGTTGCCTTCCTAATTCGTGATAATTTAAACCAACCGTTTCGAATACAGTCCAAGCAGGTAAACATCAGCTGTTCGATAGGAGTAAGTTTTTTTCCAAAGGATGCCAATAAAGCGATTCAGTTACTAAAGAACTCAGATATAGCCATGTATATGGCAAAAGAACGAGGTCGAAACCGGGTTGCCTATTTTGGCAATCCAAAACCCTGATTCGCAGTCAGCTTCAGACTTTGGTGCTTCATCAATAAGAAGGATCCTCAAATAAAAGATGACTTTGGGAAGTCTTTTAGCGGTCTATACCGTTCTCAAGCTGGTCGAATAGTTTTTGGTTTCATGAATTATTGCTAGTTGTGTTTAAACATGCATTCGCGTCCCCGGAAATCACTTCCTGATCCGTAGGATGTGTGCAACTCATGTTTGCTTTTGCTAATTCAGAATTTAAACAATTTTTGATAGGTTTCACCCATCCTACGTTTGGTTTCTTCCGGAATTTCTTTTCAACTAATGTCTTGCCAACAAATAAAAACAGGGTCGTCCACTTTGGAATAAATAGCATCGTGTGTTTTTTCTCCTGGCTCAATATGCTTCATAATATATGCATAGGCCTTATCTACCTGAGCACGATCTGTAAAAGACATTACTACGAAATATTCATGGTCACGATCATCATCAGTATCCATAGGTGTATCCTTCTGCCTTCTACCAACTTTGTCGCTAGATTGAACCAAACCGGCGAGCTTCATTTCTTCTACGAAGGCTATATATGAAACCTCAAAATCACTAATACAGTGGTTGGGTTTAAGATTAAAACAGGAGAGCATATAGAACATTTATAGCAATCCTAACCCACTCAATAATTGATAGCTTTTCAGACGTGATCCAAAGTCATGGGTAACGGTGACGATGGAAACTTCATTTACCCCAAAAATACGAGCCAATTCTTCAATTTCAGTTTTGCATCGATCAGGAGTTCCAACGGTATAACCCTGTAACAAATGGTTATATTCAGCTTCTTGAGAGGGGCTGAAATTTTTGCTCCTATCCTGTACTAGTTCCGGTGGCAGCAAATCATCATTGACCCCAACTTGCATCATCATTTTCCGGTAGACAGCTGTGCCCGCCAGTAACTCAGCCTCTTCCTGGGTATCTGCACAGAAAGCGCCAATTGCTAACATTCTATTGGGGGTTCCGGTATGACCAGCGGATTGCCATGCTTGCTCGTAATGGTCAAAGATTTCTGGTCTACATTGATCAGGGCTAATAAATCGTGCCAGGGCAATATTCATACCGACTTGTCCGGCTAACTCAGCACTACCACCACTAGAGCCTAGCATCCACATTTCTGGCTTGATGTCATGAATCGGGCTAATGTGTAAATCAGACCAGGGATGATTATCGGGTATAGTTTGATCAATAAGCGCTTTGAGTGTAGACGCCTGGGCGGGATAACTTTTGGCATCTTGCGGTTGATTCGGCCACGCCAGTGCAGATGAAGCTAAGCGGTCCCCACCCGGAGCCCTGCCGATTCCCAGATCAATTCTTCCTGAAAACAGCGCGCTCAACATATTGAAAACCTCAGCCACTTTATAAGGACTGTAATGAGGCAACATCACACCCCCACTACCGATACGCATGTTTTGCGTCACACTGGCAATGCTTGCGATCAAAATTTCGGGGGTAGGTCCGGCAAATTGTGGACTATTGTGATGTTCCGCAACCCAATAGCGCTTGTAACCCAGCACGTCGCAGGCTTTGGCGAGCTCACAGGACATTTTTCCTGCATTGCTGAGTGATTCTGCAGTTTCAGCGGGGTGAACTGGGCTTTGATCCAGAACTGACAAATGGATATCTGTTGGCATAAATTTCTGTAAGGTTTTAGAACGAATCTCTGTAAGGTAATAGACTGGATTTTATCCCTTATTCAGGAAAGGTAAGTACCTGCAGCTTCTGGATTGATCAGATGTATTCTAAACTATTTCCTCTAAATTCAAATTGAAGTCTGCAACTCGCTCATCTGGTACGCAGACTAAATTGCTGGAAACAATCTTCTCGAAAATGTTACCGCTGTAGCCACGAAAGTTATTGGGGTTAAACAACGGCGGGAAACTGTTGAACATTCGATAATCTAACGCTCTTATATAGTCGATGAGTTTTGCTGCTTGTTCGCTTAAATCGTTTTCAACTGACAAAAGGGGGCGATAGTTTTGAATAAGCTGATTGGCTCCCCGCAAAACTTCACACTCCATGCCCTCCACATCAATCTTAATTAACGCCAGTCGGTCGGTATCAACAACATCGTCCAGACTGACACAATGAATAACCTGCTCATCTTGTTCGGTTAATAAACGAATCCCGCCATAGTTGGCCGGTTGGCTGTAGTCAATAACAGGAAGACCGAGATCAAGCGCTTCGGCGGCAACACCATTTGGAATGGCACGTACATTCAGTACGCTATTCAATGCCAAATTGGCGCACAGTGTTTGATAAACCACCGACTGCGGCTCAAAAGCCCAAACACGGCCTTCAGCGCCAACATGCTGGGCGATTGGTACAGTGTGGGTGCCAATATTCGCCCCCACTTCTATCACAACATCGCCAGCCCGAATCAGACTCGTCAATAATTGTAATTCAAGCTCGCTGTACTCACCATAGATCTCCATGGAACGCCCAATGAATACATCCTGCCGATTGTAAAGAAACAATCCATGACGGCAGTGGGCCAGATGGTTTATTGGGCCTTGATGAAGAATCATTGCGGTGAACGGACCGTTGAATAGTACAAAAAGCAAAGGCCGCTAACGCGACCTTTGTATCATAAAGAAAAATCTATTAAATTAAATAATAGATTTAATCCTTTTTGCCGAACTTTCCGCCAACACCGAACTGAAACACAGTCTCGTCGAGTGTTGAACCGACACCAACAGTTACTCGCAGGCCATTGAAGAGCTGCTTGTTTAACTGCAGGCCTAACGCCGTCGCCCCTTCAAAATGACCCACACCTAATCCCCAACCAACTTCTCCCGGTTTAAGATTAGGCTGATGCTGAACATTCAACGCAGCCACAGCAGCGATACCGCCGCGGGCTTCTTCAACGTCTTCTTCCAATTGGCGTATGCGTTGACGATTTAAATCAATATTTTGCGTATTGGAATTAATCAGTGAACGGTTGGCTGCTATGTTGCCACGGTTAACCGCAATATTGCGGGTATTACGAGAAACTGTCGCTTTAACTGCATTAAGCTGATTAACATTTACCGCATCAGTACCATTGATACCTGGTGCAACATTTACGATACGACGCTCAGAGCCAGGTGCGCCCACTGAAAAAGTATTCGGCTCGGTGGCGATTGAACCAGCACCGATAGCTACAGAGTTTTCTGCGGTTACTTTAGCGCCTTCGCCAATGGCTACAGAATGGTCTGCAGTGACTTCAGCACCATCGCCGATGGCGATATCGCCCGGACCTGCGGCTGATGCGCCATCACCGATGGCTATCGCTCCGTCGCCTGCCGCTATTGTGTCGTCACCAATAGCAATAGTGTTAGATACTGCCATTCCTGACGCACTGTTAGCATAATTACCAATAGCAATATTATTGATGCCGGTTAGATTGCGACCAGCACTGTCACCCAATGCAACATTACTGCTGCCAGTAATAGCATCACCCGCGTCCTCGCCAATGGCTACATTGTCACTTCCTGTGAGCCTTTGACCTGCTTCATCGCCCAGCACGATATTGTCACTACCCAACAATGACTCACCCGCATCGTCACCGATGGCAACATTGTCATCACCAGTTAAGTCGTGGCCAGCCTGCGGACCAATAGCGATATTTTCATCACCAACCAGATTACCACCAGCATCGTAACCCTGCACAATATTATAGTTGCCGGTTAATGAATAACCTGCATATTCACCAGATGCCTGGTTATAAGAGCCACTAAGACTAACGCCCGCTAGATTGCCCGAGACCTGGTTAGCATGGCCAGATAGCTCGGCGCCCGCTGCGTAGCCAGAGACAAGATTACCGACGCCAGATAGGCTGTAGCCTGCATATTTGCCGGAAACCTGGTTATAAGAGCCACTAAGACTAACGCCCGCTTTGTCGCCGGAGACCTGATTGTAAGAACCACTGAGACTGTAGCCCGCAAGGGTGCCGGAGACTTGATTGCCGTCACCAACTAGATGCCAACCGGCACGATTACCAAGAATTTGGTTTCCATTACCTGTCAGCGATAAGCCTGCTTCGTAGCCTATGGCTATATTTAAGGTGCCAGTCAGGTTGCGGCCGGATCTTGTACCAACCAATGTATTAGCATTGCCGGTTAGGTAACGCCCTGAATTATTACCGATAACAACATTATCGTTACCTGTTAGGCCAGCACCTGCATTGGGCCCGAGTACAGTATTACCAGAACCACTACCAATTGCATCACCACCAGGGTCGTTATTAATGATGTTGGCCTGGGCTTGTTCAACAACCAGAAACTGACTACTGGCAACAATGGCCAGTGGTGTTAATTTTAGTGCTCGACTAATGGTATTGAACTGCGATTTACTGCGCAAATAATAAGCGCCGTCTAAAATTGCAGCATGCTGGTTTTGTTCGTGAGTAGATCCTTTACTCTCCCCATCTTTACGTTTATGCATAATATTTTTATGGATCGCTTGGAAAGTTTGGTTATTGATGGGAACTTTAGCGACAAACAGTCGGAAAAACAATGGACTAGAGCCATCTTTTTACAATCTGTTGAACCCGGCTGAGGTTGGTTGCTAGCAAACTAGTGTGATAGATTGCGTCGCCTGTTCCAGAACCGAAATTCCATGCCTTCGCTATCCCAGCAACAATTGCATCAACAGCTAATTGAAAGCCACAGTGCCGGTCATTTCGACCAGGCCGAATGGCTGGCGAATCAGTTGCTGGCACAAGATCCAGATGATGCGGCAGCGGGTGCAGCTCTGGCACTCATATTGTCTTCCCGTGGTATGGGCAGTGAGGCAAAAGCGTTGTTACAGCGGGTGGTGCGGTTGCATCCGCAAGATGCACAAAGCTGGTATAACTTAGGCGTTGTATGCCAGGAAAAGAACCATACTACCGAGGCCATGAATGCCTACCGGGGTTGTTTGCAAGCCAACCCTGCGCATAACGATGCGCTATGGAATTACTCGGAACTATTGCGTGGTCAGCAGTTTTTTAAAGAAGCCGCAAACTGTCTGGAACAACTCCTACTGTTGGAACAAATCCCCCGTCCAGATCTGCAACACCGGTTAGCGGTGTGTTATGCCCACTTAGGTAAATACCCGGAAGCAGAACACTGGTTTTCTCAAGCCTTAATGGGCAACAGTTCATCGCCAGCCTCAAGCCATTGGGAACGTGCCCATCATCGACTGGCTCTGGGTGACTATGCCGGTGGTTGGGACGATTATGAGTATCGGTTTAATTCCCTAAGCACAGTAGCGTGTCACGATTTTGGTCTGCCCATCTGGCAGGGTGAAAGCCTTGCCGGGAAAACGCTGCTGGTTCATGGCGAACAGGGCCTGGGTGACGAGATTATGTTTGCCTCCATAATCAATGAATTGGCTGCAGAGTGCGACGAACTGATTCTGGCCTGCCAAACCCCGTTGTTACGCTTGTTTGCACAATCTTTCCCAAGCTATCGAGTGTTACGCCACGATGTTGGGCGTAATCCGGCACACATTGCGCAATCGCACAAAATAGACTTCTCAATACCGCTGGGTTCCCTGGCGCGCTTTCGCCGCCGCTCTGCCGAGGATTTTAATGGGCAACCCTATCTAGGCGCAGACGCTGACGAGATGCTGACTTTTAGTCAACTATTGCAAACACAGACTTCAGACAGACATTACCGTGTTGGCGTAATGTGGGGCAGCAATCCTGCTCATGGCGTTGATTGGGGGGCGAAACGTGCGCAACGTAAAAGCATCCCAATTGCTGAATTAAATGCGTTGGGGAATATTGCTGGACTGCAGTGGATTAGTTTACAAAATTATGAAAATGCTCATCAGGCAGCCTTCGCACCGGGTCTTAATTTGCTTGATGTAAGTGATCATTTGCAGGACCTGGCCAGCACCGCCGCCCTGATGATGAATCTAGATCTAGTCATTACGGTAGATACTTCCATCGCTCATTTAGCCGGTTCTTTGGGCTTGCCCACCTGGGTTTTGGTGATGAAAGATTGTGACTGGCGTTGGCTGCGCGAAGGCGAGGATAGTGCCTGGTACCAATCTGTGCGTTTGATTCGCCAGCAGCATCAGGGCGACTGGATTGAATTAACCATGCGCTTACAGGGCTTTTTAACCGAATGGGTTAACGAACAGGACCAAGCTCGTGAGCAATAACCAGCCCATACCTTTCGATCATATCCAAAACTTGCTGGATACTGGCCAGGCACCGTCTGCCCGAGCTATCGGTAGCCAGTATTTACAGAATTTTCCCGACGATACATCACTTCTGGGTTTGGTCGGCACAGCCTGTTTAGAGTGCGGCGAAACGACTGTGGCCCTGGCTCTGCTGGAAAAAGCCAGTAGTCGTGAGCCGTTTAATGTGAATTGGCATTGGGCCATTGGCCGTGCTTATGCGCGCTGTTTAGATAACGCTCGTGTTATGCCAGAGATTGGTGATGATAATCGCCTAACCTGGCCGGCCTGGATGGGGCGCGGATTCTCGGCATTACAACGCACTACTTTATTGTCGCCAGCAGATTCAATGCCCTGGTTATTGCTGGGCCGTTATGCCAAGGCAATGGGAGATAACCCTACCGCTGTCACCTGTGCAGAACAGATTTTGGCAACACAGCCTGATCATCTGGAAGCTTTGTTGTTGGCCGCTGAGTCTTATCATTATCTGCGCGATCAGGTAAAAACCGAGGCCATGTTTGAGCGTTTGTTTGCAGTACAAAACGATCACGCCATGGGCCAATGGTTACACAGCATGCAATTGTTATTACAGGGCGAGTTTGAGCAGGGTTGGGCGGCCTACGATACGCGGCTGGAGAACTTTGGTTTCGATACTACCCAATACCCTTTTCCACTACCGCTGTGGCAGGGTGAGGACATAGCTGGCAAACGCATTCTGGTGCATGGCGAGCAAGGTTTGGGCGATGAAGTGATGTTTTCCAGCATTATCCCCGACCTGATCCAGGCCGGGGCTAAAGTAACACTATCGGTTTCGCCAACACTGGCGCAATTATTTTTACGCTCGTTTGCCGACATTCGCATCTACACCATGAGTCGTGATCCAGAAGCCGTTGATAATTGGAGGCGCGACGCACCGCCACCCAACTGGTTCAATGCAGCAGATTATGACTTTCATTGCCCGAATGGTTCGCTACCGCGTTGGCTACGCCGACGCGTAGAGAACTTTCCACAGCAAGCCTATTTGCAAGCTGATAAAAAACTAACTGAGGCGTTTCGGCAACAAATTGTCCCACTGGACTCTGAGCAGCCTCTGGTTATTGGATTAAACCTGACCGCTAATTTATCAACTGGCCGTATGGGGGCGGAGAAGACCGTTTTGCCATACTGGTTTGAATTTCTGCAACCATTACAACAGCAGGGCAAGATTCGTGTGGTTGGTTTACAGTTACACGACATGTTGTATGATTCATTACCCTGGGTGTTTGACCCACGCCCACAAATTTCTAACTTTGATCATACGGCGGCGTTAGCCGATGCCTGTGATTTAATCATCACCGTAGATACGTCCGTAGCCCACGTTACAGCGGCATTGGGCAAACCGACCTGGGTGCTATTGAAATTTGATGCCGATTGGCGGTTTTTATTAGATACTGATGATAGTCCCTGGTATTCAGATATGCGCCTGTTTCGCCAGAATGAACAACGCGACTGGTCCAGGGTGGTGGGGCAAATTCAGCACCAGCTTGAGCAACAACTTAATGACAACAATACATCTCCTGACGAGCGAGAAACGTGAGCAGTAATCAACCCGATAAAAAACTTATTTATGTCGCAGGCCTTCCGCGATCTGGTAGCACCTTACTTTGCCAGCTACTTGACCACCATCCTGAAGTTTACTCTCTGGGACATTCTTCACCTTTGTCACATGCGTTGTCTGGTGTACGCGGTTCGATAAGTGGAGATCCCTTTTTATTGTCGCAACTGGATAATGAATTTGATCTCGCCTACCAACGTCTGGCTAATGCCTTTAAAGGTTTTGTCCGGGGTTGGTTTGAAGAAACTGACAAGCCTTGGGTAGTCGACAAAAACCGTGCCTGGCTGGCCATGGTGGAAACGCTGGCGGAAATTGACCCTGAATTTCGCATGCTGGTTTGCGTAAGAGAGCTGGTGCAGTTGTTTGGTTCTGTCGAAGCGCAACATAGAAAAACCGTTTTAATTGATACCGATGATGGCAGCGTGGGTCAAACGCCCTACGGGCGAGCCTGCACATTGTTTAATGGCAATGGTCTTGTAGCACGCAACCTGACGCTGGTTAGATCTGCATTGGAAGAATTGCCCTTTGAATTGCGCAAGCGCATTCACTTCGTTAAGTTTGAACAACTGGTATCTAAACCGCTAGATGTAATGATGGATGTATGTGAATTTGCCGGGCTACCAATTTATGCCTTCAACCCAAAGGGTTTAACCGTAAGGACCTCGGAGTCTGATAGTCATTACCGTTATAAGTTTCGGCATCAAACTTATTCTGAAATTAAGATTCCAGAACAACATATTGTGGTGGATCGAATTAAACAGGATCTCGTGGCGCAGTACGATTGGTATTATAAAACTTTTTATCCGGGCTTGCGTGCTAGTGGTGAAAACAAGTTAGAGTCTTTGCCCGAAGCAACCAGTCAACCTCTGTAATCGAGTTTTACCATTATGGCTCTAGTAATTTAATTATTCGCTTGAAACTAATCACGCGAATGTGTAACTGCCTTTCTTTCGCCAGTTCATACAGGGTATTAGCATAACCACGCGCTTCTTTGCGAGACTTGAAACTGCCGTTATAAATTCTGAAACCTAATTTAGGTATTAGAAGGGTTTTATCAACTTTCAATACTGTGCCTTTACCAGTAAGTTGCCATTGTTCGACTAGTTGCTCGGCCTGCTTGCGCGACCCAAATCGGGCTATTTCAATACTATAATTATCTTTAGGCTCCGCGCGAACAAACAGTGCTTGGTTAAATGCTGTTTCTGGTGTTTCTTTGCTGGGTATCTCTTCTTTAACCTCCTGATTTGTATCGTTGTTAGTTGATGATTGTGATTGCGAAGTATTTGGTTGCGAGGATTGTGTGGCGACTGCAAATACTTCGCTGGGGTCACGCAGCAAGGGTCTCACCTGTGAAAGTAATACACCGGCCTCGTAGTGGCCTAATTCAAAAGCGGTCTCCAGGTAGCTCACTATAGTATGTAGGTTATTCTGGTCAGCTTCATCAATAAGCATGACAGCGAGATTGTATAGCGATGGCGCATCACCCTGATTGGCTGCACGGGTCCACCACATTTGCGCTTCAGAAAGAATTTGCGGTACACCGTCGCCACTGTAGTAGAGACCGCCCAAATTGTATTGAGATGCCACGTCATCCTGCATTGCAGCCAGACGATACCAAAAGGCAGCAATATCCGTTCGTCGTTCAAAACCTAAACCATTTTCGTACAGTAAAGCTAAATTGTACTGTGACAACATATGTCCGCGTAAGGCAAGGTTCTCCCAAATACGAGACGCTGTGGCATAGTCTTGTCTATCATGGGCTGCAACAGCGTCTTCAAAAGTCTGCGCGTGGGACGTTAGAGAAATTAACAATAATACCAGGACCAAACCATAGCTCCAGGCCATCCTAATTTTTTGTACAGTATTTTTAGTCAAAACTCATTTTATCCAGATTATCCGGCTGCACTTTCCATAGCCCATATGTCGGCAAATTGTCTTTCACTATGCTAAACCATTGTGAGTCGTGTAATTGACCAGAATACAGTTTTCTCGCTACTGAAGTTAGGGCATTGTCATCCACTAGCACGCCCCAATTGTGATCCTCAAAATACTCAAGTGTTAAGCCCTGGTCACGTAGTGGTCGCAGTCCACGGCCATGCACGATGGCTTGCTTTAGGCCAATCGCCGAACCTCGAAAAGTTGCAGCACCGGTATTGGTGTTGAAACGAAAATAATTATTTTCAATAAAATTGTCTTTTCTTTGTAAACCGACTAAAACTTCGTGCACGAAATTAGGCCCGTTACCTTGATCGGTATTCCAGAGCCCATATCTTAACCAGGGTGTGCGCATCTTGTCATAGTCCAGGAACATATAGACTGGCCGAAGTTGTGCCGGAAACAAAAACTCAAGCCATTCTTTCTGTGAGTTTTTATCTGCAATCTTTAAATCTTGCAAAAACTCAATTGTTGATTCAGGCCCCACATGAAAAGCCTGTTTAAGGAAGTCTAACGCAGTGCTCCAATTTCCACCCAGCCGGCGCTGAATTTCCTGTAGTCCATCATCACCGCGCTGAGCATAAAAACGCATCCAGTTAGCAGCAAGACGCGGACTGTCTACAGCCATGGGGAGACTTAGCGTAAAAATGAGTCGTCCGGAATGAAATGATCCATCAGCAAATGAGCCCCGCCTGGAATAATAGGCTATGGGATAACCATGGGACCAGTCGGTCCAAACAGCAGCATCGCCTGGCAATAGCTTTTCCAACTCTTTAAAAGCCTGCACTTGATACGCACGCCTTAAGGGCATTGAGCTATTGTCACGCTGGTAGTCTGCAATTATTGGCCAGCTCGCCAACAGAAAAACCAAACCACTCACGGGCACCGCCCAATAGGCCTGTTTTTTTAGATTCCAAATAGATTGACATAACATTCCTACACCCAAGCCCAGGACAGGTGCCAGAAAAATTAGAAAGCGAGCCGCTGTTAAAGAAAGACAGCCAACAATTATCGGAAACGCAATAAAAAACACCCGCTTTCGCTCTCGCAAGGCTAATAGAATAAATCCCCCAAGCCCCATGACGACGCCTAACCAGCCGTTCATAGTTTCGCGACTTAATATGTTAAAACCAATGCCACTTTGCTCGGTTACATTACCACCGGCGGTGGGAAACGCGATGTCTTCCAGTTCGTATAAATAATTAAACTGATTGATGAAACTCATCAGGGTTTCTGGCTTTAAAACCGCTACCAGTCCAAAGGCGATACTCGATGCGGTGAGCAACTGCAGTTTAAAAGTTCGACTATGTTCATAGAAGAAAATAGCGACGCTTAAGGGTATCAGCAAGGCCGCTAACACGGGCGCAATACCAAAATCCCACCACCATAAAAACAGTATTTCGAAAACAGCAGCCCAGGCCAGATATCTCATTCGAGTAGATGGCGGGCTCTCTGCGAATCGCAATAGTGCCCAGGCGATAGCCAGCGGAAAAACCACTACCAGGCCATCGGTATCGAACCAACCCAGTGTGGTACGTTGTACAAAATGTGGTGATGCGGCGGTAATCACCGCTGCGGCAAGTCCCATTACTCGACCGCCATATTGAATACCCAGGCCATAGACTGGAAAGACAATTAGAGCGCCAAATAATGTGGGCAGAAAAACGGCTATCCAGGCTAGTTCCCAACCGGTGACCTGGTGAATTAGATTGGTAATAACTGACAGTAGTGGAACCGGCGTAGGTCGTGGCTGACCGCTCGGCACTGTGCGATTTTCATCGATACTATGGTAATTGTTTTCTGCTAAATCTCGGGCGAGATCGAGATAGTAATAGCCATCGACATTCAACAGTATGGGCGCACCTTCGACAAAAAATTGTTGCGGGTTGTCTTGCCAAAACCAGTAGTTATCGACACGCAGAAAAATTGCCAGTAAAAATACCAGGCCGAGTCCAATCCATGCAATTTTATTTTGATCCAGGCCTGTGAATTCAAGCCATCTAAAACGAGGACGACTAATTTCTGTTTCGGGTAACAGTGTAGCTCTGGCCCTGGCAAGTAATTGTTTCAATTGTTCGATAGTCGGCATCACCGGCCCCGGTATTAATTCGCTGGCATTATACCTTTGCCGGTTAGCAGAAATAATCTAATCGCCAGCAATAAAGAGGGCGCTATGTTTTTGAGCCCTTGTAAGAGCAATCGGTGACCTTACTAGTAATCCATCGAATACCTGAAACCGACTGGCTGAAGATTCTCTTACTTGAAGATTTATTGCAGTACTTTTACAGACGTAGGATGCGGTGAGGCACGAACCGCTTCGATCGAGAAAACTAATCCACACGGGAATTGTTGGCCTACATAAACCTCCACCGATGCGGTTCGTACCTCACCACATCCTACGGTCTTTGGGGAATTGATAGGGCTGTTTAATCGGGAGAGTTACTTGTCCTACTTTTTTTATTTGTAATACACTTTAAGTAAGTGAGTCACCGACACCCCTTAAACGGAG